>SCSX01000092.1 GCA_004297825.1 Spirochaetota bacterium | reverse complement strand
CCTCGTCCCCATCGTGGGAACTTTTTTGCGGGTGTCAACAGAAATCGGGCGGGACGGCTACAGGATCTCTATGCCTATGAGGACGAGGTCGTCGGCGATGGGCTCGCCGTCCAGGAAGCGCTCGACCTCGTCTATGATCGCGTCCAGGGTTCCCCTGATCTCGTGCCGGTATGAATTCTTCACCATCTCCGTCATGCGTTCGAAGCCGATCATCTCCCGCTCCCGGTTCATGGCCTCGGGAAACCCGTCCGTGTACAGGTAGATGCGGTCTCCGGGATCCAGGCTGATCGTGCAGTCCTCGTACCGCATGTCCTCGAACGCGCCCACGAGCGTCCCCCGCACCTTGACGAATTCAAGACTTCTCGACGCGTGGCGGTAGATGAGGGGGTGCGGGTGTCCCCCATTCGCGAGCCGGAGGGTGACCGCGCCGTCGTGAAATTCGAATACCCCGTAGGCCGCGGTGATGAAATAGGACTGCATGCTTCCCACGAGCTCGTTATTGAGCTTTTCCATGAACGTCGCGGGGGCCAGGGCGTATTTACGGAAGAGACGGTTGGTGGTTGATTTGACGAGCGAAAGGAAAAGCGCCGCGGGGACCCCGTGGCCGGCCACATCGCCCAGGAATACGCCCACGCCGCCCTCCTCGAATTTTATGAAATTGAAGAAGTCTCCCCCCACCTGCGCCACGGGGCGGTAGCGGAAATCGATCCTGAGCCTGTCCGTCTCCGGAACCCCGTCGGGAAGGAGCGCCTTCTGGATCACCTGCGCCGCGGCGAGGTCCTTTTCGATCTCCTCGCTCTTCGCGCGCAGCACCTCCAGGCTGTCCCTGAGCTCGTCCTCGAGCTTCTTGCGCGAGGTGATGTCGCGCGTGAGCCCCAGGAGCTCGACCGGCCGGCCCTCCGTGTCGCGCAGGAAGGTGATGCGCGCCTCGGTATGGATCCATCGCCCGCTCCCGTGGTGCTCTTCGAGATATATGATGCGGCTGCGGTCGGGGTCCCGTTCGGAATCGTGGGCGAGCTCGTCGGCGAGAATCTCCATGGCGCGCGCGAGCGTCCCTGCGCTGATACGCTCCTCCATGGGCGTAGTCTTGTTTTCCTCCACGGACTGGCCCAGTACGCGGCTTACCGACGGGCTTACGAAGGTCATGCGCATCGAGGCGAGGTCCATCATCCAGATCACGTCGCTCACGTTCTGCGTGATGAGCCGGTAGCGGCGCTCGCTCTCGCGCAGGGCCTCCTGGGCGCTTCGTATCACCTCATAGTCCGTGATGACCCCGCGCATCCCGATAAACCTGCCCTCGAAGCTGATCGGGGTGCAACTCACCATCACGTGCTTGTACTCGCCCGGCTTCGTGCGGATGCGGTACTCGTAGGGCTCAACCGGGATCTCCAGCACCTTCTGGAAATGGGCGAGGGCCCCGGGAAGGTCGTCCGGATGGATGAACTCGCGGTAATCCTCCCCGCGCAGCTCGTCCGCCTCGTAGCCGAGCACCTCCCGGACAACGGGGCTCACATAGGTGAGCACACCCTCGAGCGTCATCGTGTAGATGATGTCCGATATCTCCTCGACCAGGGTGCGAAAGCGCTCCTCGGAATCCCTGAGCTCAAGGAGCGCGCGGTCCTCCTGCGTGGCGTCTTTGACCAGAAGGATTCTTCCCGTTACGTGCTCACGCGGACCGATCCCTGACTGGGAGAGGAGCAGTATGCGCTCCCCCGACACAGTCTCCGCGCGGGTGCGGAACGCCGTATAATCGGCCCCCGGGTCATAGCCGTGGATCATCTCCCTGAGCTCGGACACGCGCAGGGTCCCGGTCTCGCGGCCGAAAATCTCCCGCGCCGCCGGGTTCATCTGCGCCACCTCCCCCCGCCCGTCCAGGATGAGCACCCCGTCATGGACGCCGCGGAAAATGTCCCCGGCGAAATGTTCGGGTCCGGGGGAAAGCAACCGGTAGCGGGCGATCGCGTACAGGATGAACATCGTGAGTATAGCGCTCGCGGGAGAGTCGTAGCGGACCATCTCCTTGAACGGAACGAGCAGGGCGAGGACGAGATGGAAGAGCACGCCCGTCGCCAGGCTGAAGACGAATCCCAGGATGATGATGCGCCGCCGGCAGCGCCGCATCGTGTCGTCCGCTCCGCTCCCCGCGCCGGCGATAACTAGGGGCGCGATGCAGACGGGGATGATGAGCGTGGCGAACAATGACGGGTAATAGAGCGGACCCCCGTCGAACCATACGCCCCAGGGGAAGCGGGTATACCCCTTGATCACAAGGTCGGTGGAAACGCCGGCGAGCGAGAACGCGACGCCGGCGGCGAGTACGGCGTACCAGGCCGCGTCGCGCGGGCGTCCCGCGTAGCGATAGGCGAAATTGACGGCGAAAAAACCCACGAGCTGCCAGATCGCCGAGTGGGCCCTCATCCACGGAAGTATATAGCTTTCGGGCGGAGGCATGTAATAGCCCCATCCCCCGAGCTGCCAGAGCGTGGTCGCGGCGGTGAGGTACAGGAAAGACCTGTTCGCGGGACTTTTCATGTCCAGGGCCGTGAGATGCCCCAGGGCGAACAGGTTGATGCAGAACGCGACGAAGGGAATGATTAAATATTCGTTCATGGCGCCCTGCGACCGTCCCCGCTGTGGCACATGACGGCTCCGGGATAGCCCCGGCGATAACGATTTATTAACGTTCTCATTTTCATCGAAGGGAAGGCGCAGAGACCAATATAACAACACGAAGCGGGCGCTTCCAGATAAAATTCGATCTGCCGGAGGCGGCACGCCCCCTGACGCGGGGTCGCGTCGCGCTTCAGATGAGCCGGTAAATCTTCACGGGCTTCCTGCGGCCCTTGACGCGGACCGCGGGAAGCGGCCTGAAGTCATACTGTTCGCGCACGATGGAGTACACGGCCTCGGTGACCAGGACGGTGGAACGGTGCTTCTTGTTGAGCTGTTCCACGCGCGACGCCAGGTTGACGGCATCGCCGATTATGGTGTACTCCTTGCGCTCCTCGGAGCCTACGTTTCCCGTGACCGCCCGGCCCGCGTGCAGTCCTATGCCTATCCTGGTCGCCGGGATTTCCCCGCGCGCGTTCAGCTCGTCCACGGTGCGCGCGATGGCGCACGCCGCACCCACCGCGTTCTGCACGTCCATGCCGTTCGATACCGGCGCCCCGAACACCGCCATGAATCCGTCCCCCAGGAACTTGTTGATGATGCCGTTGTGTTCGTTCACGCGCGCGATGAGATGGGTGAAGATGGCGTTGAGATACTCGATCACCTCGCCGGGGCTCCTGTTTTCCGAGAAGCGGGTGAATCCGCGGATATCGAAAAACATTATGGTGATAAAGCGCTCTTCCCCCGTGAAGGAGGTTTTCTGGGACAGGAGCTTTTCGGCGACCGCGGGGGACACGTGCTGCCCGAAGAGGCTCAGTATGCGCGTGCGCTCCGCGGCGAGCCGCTGCGAGCGCGCCAGCCGGCGCATTATCTGGTCCGCGACGAAGCCCGCGACGGCCCCGCTCGCGAGGAGCACGGCGGACCGTCCGATACACGGGAAGATGGACGAGAAGAATTCCGCGGGGGCCGAAAAGCTTGCGCTGAAATACCACGCGCTCAGGCCCAGGTATTCGGACGCGGCCACCGCCCCGGTGAAGAAGCTCAGGGAAAACCTGAGCCGGAGGGTCGAGAGGACGATGAAGAAGTAATACGTGAGCACCGCGGGCGAGTTGAGCGCGATTTCGGGCCCCAGGGAATACGCCGTGATGGCGAGTATCGCCGTCACGAAGGAGGTTTCCCCGAAGGCGTTCCCGTACCGCGTGCCCTCGGGCGGGTAAACGCGCTTTCGTATCGCGAGGTGCACCAGGGCCAGGAGCGCCGCCTCGTACGCGATGGCGAAGCAGCCGAACAGCATGAACGCGGTAAAAGGGAATTTCGCGCCGAACAGCGCGTGGAAGGGATTGTAGATCACCGCGGGGAGGAGCGAGAACAGGACGTTGCCCGCGGTGAGTATCGTGAAAATCGCCAGGAGCACCGCCATGCGCAGGCGCTCGCTTTTAAGTATCTCGAAATGAAGGTCGCGTTCCATTCCCGGAATTTCCATCCACCTTCCCCACGGCATAGTCGCGCCCCCGTCACGCAAGTTTGAACGTCAGCGTGAACCGTGTGCCCCCGGTCCGGTCGAACGATATCTGCGCGCCGAGCTGCTGGGCGAGCATGGAGACCATGTTCAGCCCGAGCGTTCCCGCGGTATCGGGATTAACGCTTTCCGGCATCCCCACGCCGTTATCGCCAATCGAGATGCTGATGGTATTTCCCTCGCCGGTACGCATGTCCACGCGGATGACCGGCCGGCCGGCAAAACCCGGAGTGAATGCGAATTTGAGCGTGTTCGTCAGTATCTCGTTGATAATGAGACCCACCGGCACCGCCTGGCCTATCGCCAGCTCCACGGGCTGAAGGGCCAATTCCAGCGTTGCGTTCATACCGGTGCGCGGATAGGACGCGAGCAGCTCCCGGATGATTACCTGCAGGTACGAGGGGAGATCGATGCGCGTGAGGTCGCCCGTGCCGTAAAGCTTCTCGTGCACGAGCGCCATGGCGCGGATGCGGTTCTTCGCCTCGAGGAACTCCTGCGTGAGCGGGTCGCTCGTGATATGGCGCTCCTGCAGGGTGAGCATGCTCAGGATGAGCTGGAAATTGTTTTTAACGCGGTGATGAATTTCCCGGATGAGTATCTCCTTCTCCCGCAGCGACGCGGCGATGATCTCCTCGTCCCGCTTGCGCAGGGTGATATCCTCGAAGGTCGTCACAAATCTCCGCACCGCCGGCGAATACACTGAGATTCGAAAATGCTTGGATAACGGTGAATACAGGGTTTCGAACTGTTCCGATTCGCCCGTGAGCGCCACGCGCGCATACTGGTCGAGATAGGGGGGAGGGTTGCTCGCGTAAACCAGGGTAGCGGGCTTTCCCGCGACGTCCTCAAATTTCAATCCCGTCATTTTCTCGAACATGGGATTTACGTTGTCGATGATGTAGTCGCGGGGCGTCCCCTCGTCATCCGTAACGATCGTGTGGATCGCGCTTCCCTCGAGCATGAAGGTGAACAGCGAGTGATACTCGTGCTCCCGCTCCTCGAGCTTCCTGTTCGCCGCAATGAGGTCCTTGTTCGAGCGCGCGATCTCGTCCATGGCGAATCGGAGCTGTTCGTGCCTGAGCGTGAGTTCCTCGTGGGAGCGTTTCTCCTCGGTAATGTTGGTGAGTATCGAGGTGATGCCGACAAACTTGTCGTTCACGAAAATCGGGCGGCTGGTAGCGCGCACCCATAAGTCGATGCCGTTCTTCGTGAGGATGTTGTATTCATTCGACGTATTTTCACCGGCGCGAAGCTTTTCATACGCGGACATGGCCTGCGGAATCAGGGCGGGTACCATGAATTGGGTGAACGGTTTTCCCACGATTTCGGAAACGGGGTAACCGGATAGCGCCTCCGCGGGCGGGCTTATATAGGTGATGACGGCGGAATCGTCAAGGGAGATGATGATATCGGGAATGCTTTCAATGAGGCCGCGGTAACGCTCCTCGCTGGTGCGCAGCCTCTTCTCGGTGCGATGCCGGTGGAGCGCCGAATCGATATTGGTGAAGAGGTCGCGCTCCTGGACGGGTTTGTTGAGGTAGGCGTAGGGTTCCGTGTCGCGCGCGCCGCTCACGGTGATATCGTCGGCGTTCGCTGTCATGTAGATGATGGGTACGTCGATGAATTTCCTGATGCGCCGCGCGGCCTCAATGCCGTCCATGGGGCCTGCAAGAAGAATGTCCATGAGCACCAGGTCCGGTGAATACTTTCGGACGGCCTCTATGGCGTCCTCGCCCCGTTTCGCGATGGCCGGAATCTCATAGCCCCTGGATTCCAGCGACCGCTTGATATCCGAGGCGATGATGATTTCATCCTCGACGATGATTATGCAGTCCCTGGCCATCTCCTGATTTTCCTTAACGCGGGAAACGATATACAAAAACTCTATCAGGAACGGGAAGATACTACAAGATAAATTTCTTGCGCGGGAGGCATGGTCGGCGCACGAAAAAAAGCGCCGCCGCCTGTTCGGCAATCGCGCGGGCCGGGGCCGAACCCGCGCCGTCCCACGACGAAGTGTTGACAAAATTTCCGTGCGGGAATAGGATTCGTTCCCGGGAAACCTCATCAACAGGGCGCGGGAGAAAAGAAGGGGGGCCGATGCGCACCCGTCCGGTTCCGGGCGCGATGAGATCGTCAATGACGGAATGGGCGCACCCGTACCACGGGAAATATCGGCGCCCCGCGCCATGCCTTCGCAGGAAAAGACGGACAAGAAGCGCCTGAAAGCCGCCGCGAAGACCGGGAAAAAAATGAACAAGTGAGCGTGGATGATCCAAAAGCCCCCTAAATCCCCCGGAGGGGGACTTATTTTCCCCTTCCCGTTTGGTATAGCCCCCCTTTGGGGGGTTGGGGGGCGTTATGAGACACCCCCACCTGTGCTGGAGTGAAACCGGAATGAAGAAAATCCTTGCTGTGCTCGTCTCCGTGATTCTGGGCGTCCCGCTGCTCACGGGAATCGCGTACGGGATATATTTCGCCGCGACCTACCCGCGATACTCTTACGACTACAGGAAACTGCCCGCGCGCTTCGAGGAATTCTATGCCCTGAAACAGGCGCGCAGCAGGGACCTGGGCGCGCGCCCCGGCAACGAGGAGCGCCTGGTGCGCCATGCCCCGGGGAAAACGCCGCTCGCGTTCCTTTATCTTCACGGGTTCAGCGGGTCCAGGATCGACGGGGAGGATTGTGTCGACAGCGTCGCCGCGCGTTACGGCGCGAACGCCTATTATCTCCGCTTTCCCGGCCACGGGACGAACAAGGAAGACCAGGCCTCGCGCTCGTTCGACGAATACCTGGACGAGGCCGCCGACGCGCTCAGGATGATGCGGCTCCTGGGGGATAAAACCATCGTGGTTGGCACGAGCATGGGGGGCCTGGTCGCCACCTACCTCGCCGCCGCGTTCCCCGATCTCGTGGACGGCGCGGTGCTGTGTTCCCCCTTCTATGAATACGTGGACCCGCTTTTCAAGTGGTTCGAAATCCCCGGCGGAAGGTACGTCGTGGAGCGGGAAAAGGGCCCCATAAACTACCCGAAGACGAAGCCCCCCGCGACGGGCTGGAGCACGCATTTTTACGCGGAAAAATATTACTCCTCGTACGTGAGCCTCAGTGACCTTAAGCGCTGCGCCTCGCGCGACGAGCTTTTCAGGAGGATACGTGCCCCGGTACTCCTGTTGTACTATTATAAAGACGAACAGAACCAGGACGTATACGCGAGCGTGCCCGCGATGCTCGCGGCCTTCGAGCTCTTCGGGCTCGACTCCGGGAGAAGCCCGCTCACCCGGAAGCTCCGGGTGGAAAACGGGTCGCACGCGATGCTCTCGGTCTGGCAGATCCCCGACAGGCCCCTTGTCGAGCAAGCGATCGTCGATTTCGCGGGCGAGGTTGCAGCCGCGCGTTCACCCGGCCGCGAGTAAAAAAAAGGCGGTGCGCATGCGCACCGCCTCAAAACGAAACTATCCAGTCAGGAGAGTAATCTCAGGATTTCTCTTCTATTGTCAGGAAAAGGGTCATCGTGCCCTTTTCGCGGCGGATCTCGACGCGCACGGTTTTACCCGCCGCCGTCTTCTCGACCTCGTCCACCAGGTCGAAATAGGTCTTCACCTTCCGGTTATTTATTGAAAGGATTACGTCGCCTACCTTCATGCCCGCCTTGTCCGCGGGACCGTTCTGCACTACCGCACCCACGAGCGCGCCCTCGGCGGTCGGGAGACCCAGCTCCTTCGCGTATTCCTCGGTCAGGGGAACGATCTGGACGCCAATGAACCCGCGCACGATCTTCTTGTGTGTTTTTAGCTGATCGAGTATGCCCATCGCGGTATTGATGGGAATCGCGAAGCCTATCCCCAGGCTCCCCCCGGTCTGGGAGTAGATCATGCGGTTGATCCCGATCACCTCGCCGTCGATATTGATGAGCGGCCCGCCCGAATTGCCGGGATTGATCGACGCATCCGTCTGGATGTGGCCCTGCGAGCCTCCCGTTTGCCCCAGGTTCTGCCGGCCCGTCGCGCTTACCACGCCCATCGTGAACGTCTTGTCGAGCCCGAACGGATTACCGATCGCGATCGCCCAGTCGCCCACCCTCACGGAGTCGGAGTTGCCCAGGAACGCGGGCTTGAGCTTCTCTTTGGGTTCTATTTTCAATAACGCGACATCCGTGCGTTCGTCGCTCCCCACGACGACAGCGTCGTAGGTGGCGCTCCCCAGCTTCACCTTAACCTTGTCCACGCCCGCGACCACGTGGTGGTTGGTGCAGATATACCCGTCCTCGGTGAGTACGAAGCCTGTGCCCAGCCCGGTGCGTTTCTGCGTCCGCGGCGCCTCTTTTTCTGGCATGCCGAAAAATTCCCGGAAGAACGGGTCGCTCAAAAAGGGATGCTGTTGCATATTGACCGTCTGCTCGGTCGAAATGAATACCACGCGCTCGCTGTAGAGCTCGTATATCTTCCTGAATACGTTTTGCACGTCCTGCGCCCTGGCAAGGTCGGTGCTGTTTTTTAAGGGCGATGCGATCGCCGTGAATGCATGACCTGCGTCCTCAGCAACGCCCGGGAAAGGCATGAAGAGCGCGATCGCGGCCAGCGCGGCGGCGAGCAGTACCGCTCCCCCCCTGCGAATTGATGCGGTGTTAATTTCCATTGAAGTCTCCCGAATGTTTTACTTTTTCCCGATCCCCTGCGAACTATTCCGGAGCCGCCCTGGCCCCGCATTGTCGATCGACGGGAAGCGTCCGCCGCACGTCGAGGGGCCGGGTGCCCCTGCAGCAGCGGCGACCCCAGGCGTAAACGTTATTGATATTATTTGGTATCGTGACGCGATTTTTGTTTCAATTTTTTGGCGATGCGGTTATAAACAGGCAGGGGAAAACACAATGATGCCGGTCCTTTTCATCGGGCATGGTTCGCCCATGAACGCGCTGCTCGACAATCCTTATACGCGAAGCCTGGCCGCCCTGGGCGCCTCCCTTCCGCGGCCCGCCGCCGTGCTCGTGGTTTCGGCGCACTGGCTTGCCGAGGAGACCCTGGTGCAGTGTTCGGAGCGTCCCGGGCAGATTTACGACTTCTACGGTTTTCCCGAGGAGCTTTACCGGCTTCGCTACGAGCCGCAGGGTTCCCCGGAATTCGCGCGCGAGGCATCACGTATCGTGAAGGGAAACGGGGTCCGATGCACGGACGGGTGGGGATGCGATCACGCCGCCTGGGCGGTGCTCCGGCACATGTATCCTGAAGCGGACGTCCCCGTGTTCGAGATGAGCCTGAACATGAAGCTCGACGAGCGCGCGCACATGGAGCGTGCGCGCGGGCTCGCGCCGATGCGCGAACGGGGTGTGCTCATCCTGGGAAGCGGAAACGTCGTGCACAACCTCCGCATGTTGGGCTATGATCCGGACATGGAGCCCTTTCCCTGGGCCGCGGACGCCGACGCGGAAATCGCCGCGCTTCTGGATGCGGGCGATATCGAGGGACTGGCGGACTTTACACGCGCGGGAAACCCCGGACGCCTGGCGGCGCCCACCACGGAGCACTTTCTTCCGCTGCTCTACGCGGCGGCGCTGCGGGAGCCGGGCGAAAATCTCACGTATGTTCATACGGGCATCCAGCACGGCAGCATATCGATGCGCTGCTGTATGTTTGCGAGGGATTGAACCATTCACGCAGCCTGGGCGATGCGCGCAGACTCACACCAAGGAGGACTCACTCGTTATGGTCTTGCAGGAAAAAAGGGTGCTTATCGTGGAGGACGACGAGGGGAGCGCGAGCCTTTTGGCGGAAATCGCGGGCCGCGCGGGATTTATACCGGCGATCGCCGTGAACGGCAGGGACGCGCTTGAGCAATTTCTAAAAAATCCATTTGCGCTGGTCGTAACCGACATTTCCATGCCGGAGATGGACGGCGGCGCGCTCATAGACAGCCTGACGGGGGGAGAGTACGAGCCGGTCGTCATCGTGGTGACGGGTCACGCCGAACCATCCATGATAATCGACATCATGCGCAGGGGCGTATTCGATTATCTTGTAAAGCCGGTGGACGTGAACGATTTCTCCATGAAGCTCGCGCGCGGGTACGAGATCTCCCGGCTGCGCAGGGTGCAGCGCTCCGTCGAGAGGGAGCGCACGGCGCGTGTGGAAAAGGAGCTCGACTGGTACAAGTGGAGCGAACGCCTGGCGAACCGGGAGTCCTCGATCGTCGACAAGTCGCTTTTCCACAGCCTGCATACGAGCTTCAACCAGGGGGCGGGGTTTGGCGCCCTCCTCACGCTGCTCAGCATGATCGCCTCGAACGCGAAGGAAGAAAACGGCAGATACCTCCTGGACGCCCAGATGATGAATCTCATCAACGATAACGTCGCCGTCGCGGCGAACATCCTTAAAACCTTCGCGGATATTGACTGGATGCTCTCTCACGACCTTGCGCTCGAATCCGTGGCCTATGACCGGCTTTATGATTTAGTTACCGAAACCACACACAGCATGAGCCGAGAAGCCTCGGTCAGGGAGCAGGGTATGCTGTTGTCCGAGCGCAAGCCCGGGCTGGTCCACAGGAGCGTGAAGATTGACGCCGGGTATTTACAAAAAGCGCTCGCCGAAATTCTAATGAACGCGTGCAAGTTTTCAGAGCGCGCATACCCCATATACGTGCTCGTGGAGGCCGTCGACGCGAACATGCTCGTCTCCGTGGTGAGCAGGCCTTTCGCGGATGAGCAGGGAAGGCTGGGTATACCGCTTGGTTACGAAAACATCGTGTTCGAGCCCTTCTACCGGATGACGAAGGCCGTATTCGAGGGCTATACCTCTCTCGATTACGGACTGGGGCTCTCCGTGGTCGACAAGATAATGGTGAAACACGGCGGTAAGGCCTCGATTTCGAATATACTGGATTACAGCGACCTCACGCAGGAACCGATCACCAAGGTCTTAGCGTCGCTGGTCTTGCCCTTGCAATAGGCGAAAATGCGGTATCAAGCGAACGAGTGTATAAAAATTAAAAATTGACTCTCTTGCCGGCGGGTGATATAAAAAATAATATGCTCCCGGCAAGGGGGCGTCGCAAAGCGCGTTCTTCGGGGGAAACCATAGTGACGACAAAAAGAAAGCCCCGCCAATTACTCTGCGAAGGGAGGATTTTATGACGTGGTTCAATAATCTGAAGGTGTCCTATAAGGTGATGCTGGCAAGCGGAATTTTCCTGCTTATCATCATCGGTATCGCCCTCATGGGAATTAACGAGCAGGCTGAAACCGCGAAGCGTTTCGACAAATTCTTTACCATGGAATTCGAACCGATAGGGCACTTGAACAAGATCATGAACAACATTCTCCAGATTCGGGTCGACATGCAGATGGAGCTCGCCGCCGCGGAAAAGGGCAACATGGCCGAGGTGGAGAAAAGGATAAAAAGCTCCCAGGAATTGACGAAAGAATATGCGGATTTTTGGGAGCTTTATAAGCAGCGCCTTTTTTCGGATGAGGGCAGGAAGCTCGCGTCGGAATGGGAGGCAATTCGAAACGACGCGGCCGAAAACAGGAAAAAATTCCAGGCCGCGGCGGCGGACAAACAGGTGGCGCTGGCCGAGCGATTTCTTCAAGAGTGGCTCGTCGGCTACAGGGCCCTGCGCAATAAAACCGATGAGATGTTAAAATCAAAAACGAGGTTCGCGCAGCAGGACGTCGCGGAGCAGGCGCAGAGCTCGCGGCGCGCCCTGGTACTGAGCCTGCTGTTGATGGGTTTTAGCATCCTGGTCTCAATAATAGTAACCACAATCCTCGCGCGCGCCGTTTCAAACCCGGTCCGCAAGGGCCTTGAATTCGCCAAGAAGATCGCCGAGGGCGACCTCACCGATCGCATTGATCTTTACCAGCGCGACGAGCTGGGCCAGCTCGCCACGGCGCTTAACGTCTCGGCGGAGAGCCTGGAGAAGTTCGTATCGGAGGTGCTGGTCGCCTCGCAGAACCTGTCCCAGGCGGTGGAGCAGATCGCGAGCGGAAACCAGAACCTGTCGCAGCGCACCTCCGAGCAGGCGTCCTCGCTCGAGGAGATCGCCTCAACCATCGAGGAGGCGACGGCGACCATCCGCCAGAACGCGGAGAACTCGGAGCAGGCGAACAAGCTTTCCAGAGAGACGATGAGGATGGCGGAAGAGGGAAATGCCGTGGTAGTCGACGCGGTGGCGTCCATAAACGAGGTGAATAAGTCCAGCAAGAAAATCGAAGAGATAATCTCGGTCATCAACGAGATCGCGTTCCAGACGAACCTTCTCGCGCTCAACGCGGCCGTCGAGGCGGCGCGCGCGGGCGAGCAGGGGCGCGGGTTCGCGGTCGTCGCGGGCGAGGTGCGCAACCTCGCGCAGCGCTCCGGCAACGCGGCCAAGGAGATCGGCGCGCTCATCAAGGAATCCATGGACAAGATCGAGACCGGCACGGACCTCGCGAATCGCAGCGGCGACGCTATCCGGGAGATCGTGAACTCGATGAAAAACGTCGCGCGCCTGGTATCCGAGATCGCGGCCGCGAACCAGGAGCAGAAACAGGGCATAGACCAGATCAACGTCGCCGTCTCGGAGATGGACACCATGACGCAGCAGAACGCGGCGCTCGTTGAGGAGACCGCGAGCGCGAGCGAGGAGATGGCGGGCCAGGCGAAGGAGATGCAGGCGATGGTGGAGCGCTTCAATATTTCGGATACTACGCGCGACAAGACGTTCTCCACCAAGCACAAGGAGGTGCACCTGAAGGCGGCGGAGGCGGGAAGGAAAAAAGTCCCGCTCAAAGGCGCGGGAGGCGGCGACGGGAAGGGCAGGAAGCCGGAGGATGCCGGCGCTGCCCAGGAAAGGAGAAAGCAGGCGGAGGCGAAAGCGCTGCCCGCGGATGTCAGGGTAGTGAAAGATACGCTCAGGGACGAAGGATTCGAGGAGTTTTAAATTCTCTGCGCGGTACGCCGCGCGGTCGTGAACGGGACCGCTCCAAGACCAGGAAGGTGAGGGCACGCGCATATGGAAGATACAGGGATCAGGGACGTCTTCTTAAAGGAATCGCGGGAGATTCTCGACCACCTGGAGTCGGACCTCATCGTGCTCGAGGAGGGGTCCGACCCGGAGGTGGTGCACCGGCTGTTTCGCTATTTCCACACGCTCAAGGGCAGCTCGGGGATCGCGGGTTTCAAGAACGTGTACGAGTTCACCCACAAGGTGGAAAGTGTCCTCGACAAGGTCCGCTCGGGGGGGGTCGCGGTGAGCCCGGAGCTCATCGACCTGCTGCTGGGAAGCCTTGACTGGGTGCGGGAGGCCATCGCGGGGGACGACGCCGCGCCGGAGGAGTCGCGCCGGGCGCTCATTAGTAAAACCGATGCGCTCCTGGGCGTGGGCGAATCGGCCCCCGATGCCGCTCCCGAAAAGGCGGACATCCCGGAGCCCGAGCGCGAGATCGAGGTGGGGTTCCGATACTTCCGCGTGCATGCGGCGTTCCGTGAAGACGTGTTCGAAAGCGGGATCGACCCGCTCCTGATAATGGAGGACCTTGCCGCGCTCGGGAAATTCGTCGAACGGAAAATCGACCGGTCGAGACTGCCCCTGCTGGAGGACATGGACCCGGAAAAATGCTACCTAGCCTGGGACCTGGTGCTGAAAACCAAGCATCCCCAGCAGAAGGTCGACGACGTCTTTCTCTTCGTCAGGGACGACAACGATATCTCCGTCGAGGACATCACCGCGCTGTACACGAGCGGCGCGGGAGGCAGGGGGACCCAGGAAGAACGGATGCTGGGGGAGATCCTCACCGAAAAGGGCATACTTACCGAGAACGAGCTTACCGACGTGCTCATCTCGCAGGAGCTCGAGAACAAAAAGATAGGAACGCTCGTCGTCGAGAAGGGATACGCGACCGACAAGGACCTCCAGTTCGCGCTCACGGAGCAGGAGAAGATCAAGAAGAAGGTGGAGACGAGCACGGTGCGGGTGGATACCGGGAAGCTGGACACCCTGCTGAATCTCCTGGGCGAAATCGTCATCGGCCAGTCGGGGATAAACAGGATCGCCGACGAGCTTGACGAAGAAAAGGGCTTCAGGCTGAAAAACGCGCTCTATGGGCTCGATCGCGTAACGCGCGAGTTCCAGGAGCAGATCATGGCGATCCGCATGATCCCCGTGGGACCCTCGTTCGAGCAGTTCAGGAGATTCGTGCGCGATTCCGCCCACGCCCTGGGCAAGGACATCCGCCTCGAGATCGAGGGCGCGGAGACCGAGCTCGACAAGACGGTGATCGAGAAGATAGGCGATCCGCTCAAGCACATGATACGCAACGCGATCGATCACGGCATCGAAACGCCGGAAGAGCGCGGGCAGGCCGGCAAGGAGCCCATAGGGAGGATCATGCTGCGCGCCTACCACCAGGAGGGGAACGTCTTCATCGAGGTCTCCGACGACGGGGCCGGCGTGAACCGGAAAAGGCTCCGCGAAAAGGCGGAGTCTATGGGAATCATAAAACCCGGCGACGAGGTGAACGATGCGCGGCTGCTTTCCATCCTGTTCATGCCCGGGTTCTCGACCGCCGCGCGGGTGGGGGAGCTCTCCGGGCGGGGCGTGGGCATGGATGTGGTAAAGACCAATATCGAGTCACTACGCGGAAGTGTGGAGATCGAAACGCGCGCCGGGGAGGGGACCATGTTCCGGGTCAAGCTCCCGCTTACCCTGGCGATAATCGAGGGCATGCTGGTGCGGGTGGGCGGGAGCATCTACATAATCCCGCTCCTGTCCATCGTCGAGTCCATGCAGCCGCGCAGGGAGGACATCAGCACGGTGAAGGAAAAGGGCGAGGTGGTGCACGTGCGGGGCGAGTTCGTGACGCTGGTGCGCCTGTATGACCTGTTCGGGATCAAGTCCGAATTCCAGAACCCGTGGGAATCGCTCATGGTGATCGTGGAGGCGGGTATTTCACGCGTGGGCATCATGATAGACGAGCTCCTTGGCCAGCAGCAGATAGTAATCAAGAGCCTGGAGAATTATATCAGCCGCAGCCGCGCGCTTTCCGGGGCCGCCATATTGGGCGACGGGCGCGTCGCGCTCATAATCGACGTGCACGGGCTCGTCGAAGAGCTTTCGAGATAGGGGGCAGGGGACACGCAATGGGAACGTTCAGGCTTGCCGAAGATACGGGCATAAAGAAGATCAGGGAGCTCCACGCATCGTGGAGGGATATCATCGACGGGAACGAGGAGATCATCCTGGATTTTTCCGCGGTACGCAGGCTCGACCTCGCTTCGATCCAGGTGATCCTGGCGGGTGCGCGGGAGGCGCGGGAGCGATCCCTGGCGGTCAGGATGAGGGGCGCCAACGAAGAGGTCAGGGCACAGCTTCAGCTGTGCGGTTTGAGATAGGATACGAGGCAGGGGATCTGCCGATTTACACGCATGAGCCGGAGGAAACATGAAGTACATACTCGTAATCGACGATTCGCCCACAATTCGCATCAGCGTTGAGTATGCGCTCAAGAAGGTGAGCGTTCCCATCAAGCACGCCGAGAATGGCCAGGACGCCCTGCAGAAGATCAGGGAGTTCAAGGCCGCGGGAGACGAGACCGCGCTGTGCATCTGCGACGTCAACATGCCGGTGATGGACGGCATCACGTTCATAAGGGAATTCAGGAAAATCGACAAGTTCACGCCCGTGCTCGTGCTCACCACCGAATCGGAGCAGGACAAGATCAAGGCCGGCAAAGAAGCCGGAGCCTCGGGATGGCTCGTGAAACCGTTCCAGCCATCGGAGCTCCTGGGCGTCGTCGAGAAATTTATACGGTAGGGAGGCGCATATGGGAGAATTCGAACAGCTCGATCCCCAGGAACACAAGGCCGAAAAATCGTACCGTTCGCTCGCGCAGTCCGCGCGGGTAGAAAAGACCGAGGAAGAAAACCAGTTCGTGACCTTCATGATTGGCGGGGAGACGTACGGCGTCGAGGTGCTCAAGGTCCAGGAGATCATAGGCATGACGCAGATCACCCATGTTCCCAATACGATGGTTTTCATGAAAGGGGTGATCAACCTGCGCGGCTCGGTGGTGCCCGTCGTGGACATGCGCATCAAGTTCGCGATGGAGGAACGCGATTACGACGCGTTCACGGTCATCATCATCGTCGAGGTGCGCGAACGCATGATCGGCATGATCGTGGACAGCGTATCGGACGTGGTGGGTATCCCGGTGAAAGGCATTCAGGACACGCCGCACTTCAGCGCGCATATCGAGACCGACTTTATCAGCGGGATCGGCCAGGTGGAGGACAAGCTTGTTATCATCCTGGACGTGGACCGGATTCTCTCCACCCAGGAAATAAGCGAGATGGACCGGGAGAGATCATCGTAGCCGGGGCGCGCGGATGATACGCACGGGAACAAGCAGGTTCGGCAAACCCATGTGCATCCTTTACCCGGGCGACTATTTTGCAACGAAAGAGGAATGCGTCCTGGGCACGGTTACCGGGGCGACGGTAAGCGTGTGCCTGTACGACGACGCACGGCGTATCGGCGGCATGGGTCATTTCATCGTGCCGGGGATGATCGGCACCGAGGGCATCGTCGAGGACCAGATCGCCGCGCACGGGATTCTCAGCATGGAATACCTCATGGGCGAGATCGTGAAGCTGGGGGGGGACAGGAAATATCTGAAGGCCAAGCTTTTCGGCGCCGGAAGCACCTTCGCGCGGCTCCCCCAGAAGGAGTCGATCATCCAGAGCAACATCAGGTTTCTCAAGGAATACTTCACCCTGGAGAAGATACAGGTGAACGGGGAGGACCTGGGCGGCCAGGAGAGAAGGAAGGTGTATTTTTTCCCCACCACGGGCCAGGCCTACAGGCGTTTCCAGCGCCGTAACGAGGACTCCTCCGAATTTCTCAAGCTTGAACAGGAATATATTGATACCACGTTCAGGGATAAGGTCCGCTACGGAAAAGTTTACCTGTTCGAGTGAGGTAAGATGACCAATGGGGCCTTTACCATCCGGGAGCTGGGCGACAGGGACTTCGCGAAATTCCGGGACATCATATACGAGGAGAGCCGCATCAAGCTTTCCGAGATGAAGAAGGCGCTCGTGCAGGCGAGGCTCATGATGCGGCTGCGCGAGCTCCGGCTGAGTGATTACGGGGAGTATTACGACTATCTCCAGGAGAATTACGACGCGGAAATCGTCAACCTGATCAATTGCATCACCACCAATAAAACCGACTTTTTCCGGGAATCCAAGCATTTCGATTTTCTGCGCGAGGTCGTGTTCCCGCAATTCAGGGCCTCGGGGAAAAAGAAGATGCGCATCTGGAGCGCGGGATGCTCTACGGGGGAGGAGCCTTACACCATCGCCATCTGCGTGCTGGATTTCTTCGGGGGCGTCCCCCAGGAGGACATCAAGATCCTGGCGACGGATATCGACACGGCCGTACTCGGCGTCGCGGAAAAGGGCGTGTACAAGGAGTCCATCCTCGAAACGGTAGAGAGGGAAACCGCTCGCCGTTATTTCCTGCGCGGCACGGGAGTCAACGAAGGAAAGTACAGGGTAAGGGACGAGGTGAAGTCGCTCGTCCGCTTCAGGAAGCTTAACCTCCTGGAGGAGCACTATCCCATGAGCGGCCCTTTCGACGCGATCTTTTGCCGCAACGTCATCATATATTTCGACAAGGACACCCAGCGGACGCTTTTCGACAGGTTCCACCGGTACGTCGCCGACGACGGCTATCTCTTCGTGGGACACTCGGAGACGCTGGCCGGGGTGACCGATAAATTCACATTCATAAAAAGCACGATATACAGAAAGACGCAGGTAACCGGAAGGGAGCGGAGCGATGTACGTACGTAACAGTTCAAAATTCGGCAAACAGATGAAGATAATCAATCCGGGTGAGCTCTACGCCTCGGACAAGGACGAGATCATAGGCACCCTGCTGGGATCCTGCGTCGCCGTCTGCCTGTACGATCCCGTGAAGGGCATTTCGGGAATGAATCATTTCATGCTCCCGGGAAGGATCACCCACATGGACATACAAAAGGACCGTACGGCGAAATACGGCATCACCGCGATCAACGAGCTTCTCGGGGAGATGGCCGCGCTCGGGGCGAAGAGGGACAACCTCGTCGCAAAAATATTCGGTGGCGGGGAGGTGCTGAACAACGTTCTCCGGAGCACGACCATTCCCGCGGACAATATCCGCATCGCGAAGGTAATGATGGAGATGGAGGATATCCAGATAGCGGAACAGGATGTGGGCTCGAATTTCACCCGAAAGCTTCTCATGGACGTGAAAACCGGGAAGGTCTACCTGAAAAGGTCCACACGCGGCGACGTATTCGAAGAGGCGCTGCAGGAGGAGACAGAATACGCGAGGAGACTGATCGGAAAGAAATGAAAAAAATAAAAGTGCTTATCGTCGACGATTCCGCGGTGACCAGGAAGCTTCTTACCGATGCGCTATCGAAGTCCAGGGAGATCGAGGTGGTAGGGACCGCGATGGATCCCTTTATCGCGGTGAACAAGATCAAGAGCCTCGCCCCCGACGTCATGACGCTCGACATAGAGATGCCCCGCATGGACGGGATCACCTTTCTCTCGAAGCTTATGATCTCCCATCCCATGCCCGTGATCATGGTGAGCTCATTCACCGACGCGGGGGCGACCGCCACGATGAAGGCGCTCCACTCGGGGGCGGTCGATTTCATTTTAAAGCCGAGGATAGACGATACCGCGAAGTGGGACGCCTTCGCCGACGATCTTATCGAAAAAGTGGTGGGCGCGAGCGCCTCGAAAATCAAGCGCAAGGCAGTCCCGCCCGCGCTCGATACAGACGATCCGCTTGTAAAATACACCGCGGACGTGATACTCCCCAAAAAAGCGGCGCTCGTATCGCGCCTGCGCACCGAAACCATTATCGCCATAGGCGCCTCCACCGGCGGAACCGAGGTGATCGCGGAAATCCTGAGTGCGCTCCCCGAGGACATGCCGGGCATACTCGTGGTCCAGCACATGCCCGAGAAATTCACGAAGGCGTTCGCGGATCGCGTGAACGGCATGTCGAAGCTTTTTATCAAGGAGGCCGAGCACCGTGACAGGCTATACCGGGGCACCGCCCTCGTGGCGCCGGGCAATTTCCACATGCTGTTACAGAACGACGCCAACGGCTACTGGGTGGAGATCAACGACGGTCCCCCGGTGAACCGCCATAGGCCCTCCGTGGACGTGCTCTTCCGTTCGGTCTCGCAGACGGCGGGTGAGCACGCGGTGGGCGTGATCCTGACCGGCATGGGGAATGACGGCGCCGCGGGTCTCTTCGAGATGAAGGAGGCGGGCGCGGTGACGCTCGCCCAGGACGAAGCGTCCTCGATTGTCTTCGGCATGCCCAAGGAGGCCATCAAGCTGGGCGCTGCGGACGAGGTGAGAAATATCCAGGGGATTATTGAGTATTTAAAAGGGGTGGAGTGAGGGGCGCCCGGATGAAGGCGCGCCCGATTGAAGGCGCGCAAGCGCTTGCGCGCCTTCAATCGGGCTTGCGATTATGCAAAGGCGAAAAATTATTCGGGAAATGCATGATGGCGTGTGGGAATATGTAAACGCGTGTATTTTTCCCCGAAGGCGCGAATATATATTCGCGCCTTCACGAGGGACGGTGTGCGGTGAGAATCCGGAATAACTTATTGGTAATTCAAAGCGTGTTTACGTGAAACCCGAAGGCGCGAAAACGTTTTCGCGCCTTCGGGGGCATGTTTATATCCCTAGTGCATCAATACTTGTAATGGTAAGCGAAGACCCGCCTACGCTCGGAGTGCCAGTCGCGGTAATCGGATATACATTGTTTGTTGCAGCTGCGGTAAAATTGATGGTAAACGCAGCAATATGATCATAGGTGTAAGTTGTGGTCACGCCGGTAGAAATATTTTTTCGTTCGACTTTTACAACTGAATTTGAATCTGCCTGAATGTCCTTCGAATCAGGGAAAGTTGTTGGTATCGATCCCGGATAGTAAATCTTAAGATTGAAGATTTCGGTCAGTGTTTCGCGCTGAACTGCAAGGCCAACGTACTGCGTTCCATTAATCGTACCCTGGAAAAGTATTGCATAGCAACCCGGATCAGAAACGCAATTGTATGGTGTACCGCCGAATGTTATTGAATGTGATTTATTTTGAAGGGTAAACTGCGTCAAATCCCCCGGTTGTATGGTGAATCCCTTGTCGCTGCTGCTGTTGTATCCGCCTCCACAAGACAGGATGAGCCCGGCAAGCGTGCAGGCGATCAGTGCTTTCTTCATTGGTAAAACGCTCCCATGCGAATATCGGGGTGAATTCAATGTCAGCGGTGAAACGCTGTCAAATCTATTTTTCGGACCCACCGGGTAAGGAGGCGTATCCGGATGCGGGTTACAAAAAAACGGAACGACTAGGGCGTTCCGTTTTTTTGAGCATCTTTGCCGGGCTCCCGGTCCAGGGAGCACTGGGGCGACATTCACGTGGGCACTCCCAACCTGGGAAGCACCCACTTGTTCATCACGAACCATATCGCGAGGACCGCGAAAAAAAACAGGTAAGACTTCATCGATTCCCCCCGTAGCGCATCAGCAATTGCTTCCGCTGTTTATAAAAAACCCCGAACCGTATGGGCTGGTCTTAAAATCCACTGTCACTGGAGAACCGGTCTCCACGTACCGCTTGATGTCCCTGTCGAGAAGTATGTCTATCCCGTTGTCGTGTACCTTGAAATCGCTGCTGTTTTCGGACTCATCCAGAGCCAGCCCCAAACGGGGCCCTCCTCACCCGGCCCCCGCGAACACGATGCGCAGTGCGGGCTTTTTCAATCCGGATTCACCCATGACCTTTGAAAGCTCGTTCTTTGCCGTTTCAGTAACCTTGATCGCCATAAACCCATCCTTATCACTGCGGCACAATATCAACGCCACAGATTATAAATCTTATATTTATAATATACTAAAATACTTAACATCGTCAATATTTAATTCGATTTCAGGCGGACGATATTCATTTTTTTCAAGGGTAGGGGGGGCCGATACTCTTCCCGGCGCACACTCATGCCGCCGGTGTATCGGCGCCTCGCGAAATCCCCTCATTTCACACAAACTGCCTCAAGAGGCCCCCTAAATCCCCCGGAGGGGGACTTCAGCAATCGGCGGAATATGCATTTTCTGCAATTGGCAGATGTCGTTGCCCCCCGCCGGGGGGTATGGGGGGCGTTTTTAGTCGGCGCGGAGCCGGAGGGGATTAGCCGGAGGGGATTAAAACGCGATCTCGAGCACGTCCTCGAAGTAATTCGCGAATTTCGCGTCCAGTCCCTTCCGTATGTGCTCCGGAAGCTCGTCGAAGTCCTTCTTGTTCTCGACGGGGAAGATGATGGTCTTCACGTTCGCCCTTCGCGCCGCAAGCGTTTTCTCCTTCACCCCGCCTATCGGCAGGACCTTTCCCGTGATGGTGAGCTCGCCGGTCATCGCGATCCGCTTTTTCACGGGCTTGTTTTTCGCGAGCGAATACAGCGCCGTCGCCATCGTCATGCCCGCCGAGGGCCCGTCCTTGGGTGTCGCGCCCGCGGGTACGTGGAGGTGGATGAAGTGGTCTTCAAAGAAGCCCTCGTGTATCCCGAATTCCCTGACCCGGGAGCTGATAAACGAATACGCGATCTCCGTGGACTCCTTCATGACGCTGCCGAGCTGGCCCGTCTGCTTGAATCCCATCGTCTTCGACTTGATCGCCGTGGCCTCGATGTAGAGCGTCGCTCCTCCCATGCTGGTCCAGGCCAGTCCCATCACGACGCCGGGGATGTTCTTTAAATACTGCGTCTCGTCCGTGAATACCGGTTTCCCCAGGTATTCCTCCATCGTGGCCGCGGTCACGACGATCTGCTTCGGGGGTTTCGCCTCGGCGAAGGCGCGCGTCGCCTTCCGCATTATCTTCTTGATCGTGTTCTCCAGGCTCCGGACGCCCGCCTCGCGCGCGTAGCCGTCAATGATCTTCCTGAGCGCCGCCTGGTCGATCTTAACCATGTCCTTTTTAAGCCCGTGCTCCCCCAACTGCTTGGGGATGAGAAAGCGCTTCGCGATCTGGAGCTTTTCCTCGAGGATATAGCCTGAGAGCTTCATCATTTCCATCCTGTCGAGCAGGGGTGGCGGAATGGTGTCAAGCTGGTTGGCCGTGGCGATGAAAAGAATGTTGGAAAGGTCGAACCGCACGTCAAGGTAATGGTCCAGGAACTGGGAGTTCTGCTCGGGGTCCAGCACCTCGAGCAGCGCCGACGCCGGATCTCCCTGGAAGCTGGCCCCGATCTTGTCCACCTCGTCCAGCATGATGACCGGGTTCGCGGTGCCCACGAGCTTAAGGCTCTGCACGAGCTTGCCCGGCATCGCGCCGATATAGGTGCGCCGGTGGCCCTTGATCTCGGCCTCGTCGCGCATGCCGCCCAGGGAAAAGCGATAAAATTTGCGTCCCAGGGCCTCGGCCACCGATTTGCCGATGGACGTTTTTCCCACGCCGGGAGGCCCCACGAAAAGTATTATTGAACCGGATATGTTCCCCTTCATCTTGCCCTTGGCGATGAACTCGAGTATGCGGTCCTTGATGTCGTCAAGCCCGTAATGGTCGTGGTCGAGTATCTTGCGCGCCTTCGCGATATCGTAGTTGTCCGTGGAATACTGTCCCCAGGGCAGCACGGTGAGCCAGTCGAGGTAGTTCCGGCTTACGCCGTACTCGGCCGAGTGGGGCTCCAGCACCTTGAGCTTTTCGATCTCCTCGTCGAAGCGCTTCTGCGCCTCCTCCGAAAATTTGAGCCCCGCCGCCTTTTCCTCGAACTTTTCGACCTCGCTCGTCTTCTCGTCCTTCTCGAGCCCCAGCTCCTTCTTGATCTCCTTGAGCTGCTCGCGCAGGAAGAACTCCTTCTGGTTCTTCGCGATCTTTTCTTCGATCTGCTTGCTGATCTTCTTCTGCAGCCTGCTTATCTCGAGCTCCTTCTTTAGAAGCAGGAGCACCTTCTCCACGCGCCGTTTCACCTCGAAGGTTTCGAGAATCTCCTGGACCTCGTGCGATTCTGCGGAGGTCATCGAGGCGACGAAATCCGCGAGCTTGCCGGGGTCCTCAATGGAAAACCGGCTGAGGAACAGCTTGAGCTCTTCCTGGAAGAGCGAGTTCGACTTGATGAGCTCCTTCACGGATGAGATGATCGCCATCGAATAGGCCTTGGCCTCGGGATCGGCGACCAGGTCGTCCTCGTAATGGTGAATGACCTTCCACCGGAGCACCGGATCTTCATTTACCACCTGGGTGAGGGTGAACCGCTTGAGCGCGTTGATCATGACCTGTACGGTCTTATCGTCCATGGGGGTCACCTTGATGATGCGGATCGTGGTACCCACGGTGTAGAGATCGCTCATGGCCAGGGGTCCCTCGACCGCGTTCTTGAGCAGCACTACGCCCCCCACCTTGGTATCGGACTCCATGATTTCCTTCGCGGTTTCGACCATCTTGTCGCCCGTAAGCACCATGGGTATCATCATTCCGGGAAACAGCGGCCGCTGGGAAATCGGGATGACGGGTATCGCGTCCGGCAGGATTTCCGTCGGGATTATGAGATGGGTGTTCTCGTTCATTTGTCCGTTCTCTTCGCTCATCTTCTCACCATATCGCATAGGTTCCGCGCGGGGCGCGGTTGTCAGGGGAGGACCGGCGGGGGACAAGGGTTCGTACGCCCGTTCCTTTCGCCTGCCTGAATCAAAGATAAATCATGAGCCCGATATTTCAAAGGTTTTTCCGCCGGGCTTTACAAAAATAAGGAAGAGAAGCCGGGGGGCCGATTCGCTCCCCGCCGTATCCCGGATCGGGCCCCCGAAATCTTTGCTTGACTTTCGCCGTGGCGCACCTTATAATTTCGCCACATGCGGCTGGCGCCCGTCGGGGCTTGAGCGCGCGGATCCCTAAACATCGACCAAAGGAGAAACCCCTTGAAAAAGCTATTCCTGGCCCTCGCGGCAGTCATACTCGGGGCGAGCATGGCCCATGCGCAAATGCAGATCGATCTCATGGGGGCATATACAGGCGCGGGTGACGCGAAATCCCAATTAGGGTTCGGGGGAGGACTGGGGATGACGGTCGTCCCCAACGTCAACGTCATGTTTCATATTATCGATGGGCAATACACGAAAAACGCGGACGAGTACAACGAGGTCGCCTACGAACACCTGATGATACAGGGCGCGGTCGAATACGGATACCGCTTCGCCGCACCGCTCGTCTGGGCTTCCTCGGTTGCGCTGGGCTGGTCGAAAACCGGCATTGAATATAACTACAGCGCGCCGCTCGCCGACAAGGAATCGCTCGATGACTCGGGATTTTCATGGGCGGTGTACACCGGCCTGCAGTGGATCGCCACCCAGCATATCACGCCCTTTCTCCAACTGGGTTATCACATGTCGATGTATACGGGCGGCTTGAAAGACGGCAGCATCGCCGGGGTTCAGATACTCGTCGGGGTAAGGTTCACCGTGTTCGGCAGCAATAAGGGCATAATGGACGAATATTAGGGACCGGGCTCATTTCTCAAACGGGTTCTTTATTTCTCTTTCGAGCCCCTTCACAATCCTGGCGCCCAGGTTTTCGACCGGATCAACGAAAAGGGCGTCCGTCTTCATGTTGGACTGCATCCAGACGAGCTCGCGGTCTTTCATGTCCACCGCCCTGAGCCAGCAGCTCTTCCTGTTTTCGCTGAATCCCACGATGAGCACCACGTCGATGCTGTTCCTGAACGCCTTCGCCATGCGGTCGAGCGTTTCGTTCTTGGTCGCGGTATAGTTGAGATCCATGTCGGCGTAGAGCTTCTTGAAGTAGGCGGCGCGCTCCTCGTCTTTCCGGCTCAACCAGGGACCCAGGGGAAAATTCGTCTTTCGCCAGTCGGTGACGATGTCGTACGAGCTGTTTTTCGTGCGCACGTATTTGAACACCGCAAAGGACGCCGGGTTGAACGCGCTCACCAGGTCGTCGGCCTGGGCGCAGCTCAGGGGGTAGCCGCCCTCCATGAGCGCGGCGTAAAGCCTGTTGAGCTCCTCGCCCTCCAGGTTGGTGATGAGCGCGATCCGGGATCCCTTCGCGATGGGCCTGCTCTTGTAGAGGTTTTCGCTATCGAGAAAATTGATGACGATAAGCGATATCCGATCGACGAGCCGGAATATCTCGGTCTCCATGCGTCCGATATTCGTGAAGGTGAATACCTCGTTGCTCTCCCGCGCGTACAGGGAAAGCTCGATGCTTATCTGGTTGTTGGGCAGGGGCTTGAAGCTCCCGAATATGAAGATATGAGCGTCCATCCTGTCCGTGATCTCCGGCAGCTCGAAGAGCTCATATTTCTTCCTGAGCTCCAGGTTGTACTTCTTGAGCCTCTCATCGAGCTCTCCCGGCTTGCGCACCTCGACGTCGAATATGGACTTTATGGCAGTGGCGAATGAATTGGGAAATATGGTTTCGAGGTAGTTGAAGTTCTCGTTGTCGGAGGTGTTGCTCAAGTATCCAAACGCGATGGTCGTTCGGGCCTGCGCGCCCGCGGCGAGCGCCGCCATGCAGGCCAGGATCGCGCAGCAGTATGCGACGCGCTTAAGCATGGCGCTACTGGACGAGCTCCGTTATGAACCGGTCGAGCACGCTCTCGAGGGAATCGCGGTACTGGGTCGAGTAGTTGACGACGCCCACCAGTTCGTAGCTGCCCAGGTCTATCACGCGGGCCCAGCTCACGTGTTCCCAGTCCTTGAGCTCCAATAGCACCAAGTAGCGGGTGGCCCACTTGTCTTTCAACTGGCCCAGCGTTTCGGCCTTGCTGAGCTCGTAGTTGTACACGTGGAGCTTGTACAGGTTGTCGTACGTCTTCTGCATCGAGAAAAGGAGGTTTATGTCGTTTAGGGATGTGGAATAGGCGACCTTCTTGAAATCCTTGATATCGAACACATCCTTCGATGTGTAGATATCCGAGGCGTTGAAGGCTTTCACCTTGATGTCCTTGCTCATGAATTTCGCGTAAATCACGTTCTGGATGTTCGTGGGACAATCCACGATGACGATGACGCTGGACGCGGGGGCTATCTTCTGCTTCACGACGGAGACCGATTTTTTCGACGCGCACGCGAGGCCGGCGGCCATGATGATCGCGGCGCAGATCGCGGCGGGCCCGACAAAACGTGACGTTGTATGCATGGCGTTACCCTGTCCAAAGGTTAGCGCACCGGCAGGAGCTTTCCCCGCGGATACGCATTGTGCCTGAATAAGGTAGCACCGGGCGATGTCGATGTCAATTAGAAAAACGGAAGGGCCCCCGCGAGGGGGCCCGTGGAGGAGTCGCTATTTCTTGTCCTTTGCCTTGGAAATCTCTTTCTTCAGCAGTTCGGAGTTCTTCTGGACCTTGCCCTCGTCGCGGAGATTTTCGACCACCTCGCGCGCCTTCATCTGGAATTTCTGCTGCATGAGCTGCTGCTTCACCAGGAGCTCTTTCTTCTCGATGGGGAGCATCTTGATCTGGGGATCGAGCCTGGGATTATTGTTGAGCGCGACGATACCGTCGTCGACCTCTTTCTGCGTGGGCTCGATTTCCTTCTTGTACTTTTCGCTTATGTAGTAGGTGCTCACCAGGCTGTCGGTGGTCGTTTCGATGAGCGCCTGCAGGTCCTTCTCCTTCCTGAAGCCCTCGGCGGACGCTTTTTTGGCGACCAGCCGCTGGCGAATGACCTGCTCGAGGAACTCCTGCTTGTCCAGGAACGGGTTGCGGGCCACCTGCTCGGGATCGGCGGCGAGCTCGTCGATCTTGTTGTCGGGGAGGTGATAGACCGAACGGTGCTGCGCGTAATAAAGGCCGTTGAACTCTTCGATGGAGAGGGTCTCCCCGTCGATCTTGGCGAGCCAGGAGCCGGAATCCTTGCAGGACGAAGCCGATGCAAGGCCCACGACGATGAACGCGGCTGCGAATACACGTGATATCTTCATGATATAAATCCTTGAAATAATATTGGAGAGATTGGATCCCTCACGGCATATCCGCCGCCAGAGTACCAAATATGGGTGCCGCTCAAATCATTTGTTGCAAGCATTTTTTAAGTTCGTCGAGCTTTTTTTCCTCCGTTAATGCGCCCGGCCGGAAGTGCAGGACCTCCTTGTCCACCGGGTCAAGGGAAAAGCGCTTGTCCTTCTTTATGAGCGCGAGGAGGCGCTTCACATCGATGCGCGAATCGCCCGAGATGCGGATGCGTACGCCGCGGGAGTCCTCGAGGATCTCGCCGACCATGAGCGTGGACGCGATGGTGCGGATCTTTTCGAGCTCCACGAGGATGCGCACCTCGCCGGGCGGATGGCCGAATCGGTCCGTCATCTCCTTCTCGAGCTCGTCCACTTCCTCGATAAGCTCGCAGGATTCGAATCGCTTGTAGAACTCGATCTTCTGGCGCTCGTCGGCGATATAGGTTTCGGGGATGAAGAAATTCGTTTTCATGAATACCGGGGTACGGAACATGCGCAGGGGCCTTTCCCCCTTGAGGCGGCGCACTGCGTCCTCGAGCATCTGGCAGTAGAGGTCAAAGCCCACGTCCATGATGTTTCCGGACTGCTCCCGTCCCAGGATGTTCCCGGAGCCGCGTATCTCCATATCTTTCATGGCGATCTTGAAGCCGCTCCCCAGGTCGGAATACTCGGCGATAACCGAGAGGCGCTTCTGCGCGGTCTCGGAAAGCGCGATGTGGCGCGGGTAGGTGAGATACGCGTATGCCTGCGTTATCGAGCGCCCCACGCGCCCCTTGAGCTGGTAGAGCTGCGAGAGCCCGAACGTGTCCGCCCGGTTTATGATGATGGTGTTCACGTTGGGCATGTCCAGGCCCGATTCGATGATCGACGTGCTGATGAGTATGTCGTACTTCCTCGCGAGAAAGTCGATGATGACGTCTTCGAGCTCGTGCTCAGGCATCTGGCCGTGGGCGATTACGGAGCTCGCCTCGGGGACGAGCTCCCGGAGCGCGGCCGCCTGGGCGTCTATCGTCTGCACACGGTTGTGCACGTAGAAGACCTGCCCGCCGCGCTCGATCTCTTTGAGAATTGCCATGCGCACTATGTCGGGATTTTCCTCAATCACGTAGGTTTCGATCGACTGGCGGTTCTCCGGTGGCGTGCTGATGATCGAAAGGTCGCGGATCCCCGCGAGCGACATATGCAGGGTCCGGGGAATGGGCGTCGCGGAGAGCGTGACCACGTCCACCTGGGTGCGCAGTTTCTTGAGTTTCTCCTTGTGCATTACCCCGAATCGCTGTTCCTCGTCTATGACGATGAGCCCCAGGTTTTTTATAAGCACATCCTTCGCCAGGAGCGCGTGCGTCCCGATGATGATGTCGAGCGAACCGGCCGTGAGGCGCCTCTTGGCCTCCGCGATCTCGCCGCGCGAGCGGAAGCGGGACACCGTTTCGATCGTGATGGGATAGTCGGCGAAGCGCCGCGAGAACGTGGAATAGTGCTGCATGGCGAGCACGGTGGTGGGAACGAGCACCGCGACCTGCTTACCCGCCATCACGGCCTTGAAGGCGGCGCGGATCGCGACCTCGGTCTTGCCGAATCCCACGTCGCCGCAGACGAGCCGGTCCATGGGCTCCGCCTTCTCCATGTCGTCCTTGATGTCCTCGATCGCCGTGATCTGGTCGGGCGTCTCGTCGTACTCGAACTGGGACTCGAACTCCTCCTGCCACACCGTGTCGGGGGGGAACTGGTAGCCTTTGAGCGCGCGGCGCCGGGAGTAAATATGCATGAGCTCGTTCGCGATCTCCTCGACCGATTTCTGCACGCGCTCCTTGATGCGGTTCCAGGCGGACTTCTTCCCCAGCGCGTCGATGCGAACCTCGCGCCCGTCCATGCCCACGAACTTCTGGACCATGGTGATCTGGTCGAGCGAGACGTAGAGCTTGTCCCCGCCCGCGTATTCAATGATGAGGAAATCGCGCTCGACCCCGCTCGCGGTCATTCGCTCGATGCCCCGGAAAAATCCTATCCCGTGATTGATGTGCACCACGCGGTCGCCGATCTCCAGGTCGAGGAACGACTCGATGGGACGGGAGCCCTTCCGCTTGAAGTGCTTTTTCTTGCGGTAGGCCTTCCCGAATATCTCGTGGTCGGTGAGCACGAGCGCCTTCTGCTCGACGAGCTCGAAGCCTTCCTTGAGCGGGCTTATCAGGATCGAGAGGGACGACCCCGGCTCTATCGCCTCGAAGGAGCTTGAGGGCGAGAGCTCCGACAGCAGGTCGTAGAGACGCCGCGCCTGCCCCTCGAAGCCCGTGCACACGTAGACGCGCCAGTCCTCGGCGAGGCGGTCGGCGAGCTCCTCCCGCACCATCTTGATCTTGCCATGGTAGTTGGGAATGCTCCGGAGCTTCATCTGCACCGCGCCGGGCGTCGTGGTGAACACCTGCAGATCCAGCGCCCGGTCCCGGGCCTGTTCCATCGCCTCCGGGGCGATGAGTTTTTCGGGAGGGAGACAGTAGGCGTGCGCGTGCCTGCGGCGGTAAAGCTCGGAGAAGGTCTTCACGATCGCGTCGCGCGCGGCCGCGCAGTCGATGGGGTCGAACACGATTATGCGCGCGTCCTCCCGCGCGAGCGAGAGAAGCGTCGCCGGATCCACGATCAGGGGGAAGAGGTCCTCGATGCCGGGAATGGACCCGTGGTGCAGGATGTCGCCCTTTTCCCCGCCGGCGAGCTCCGGCACCTGGAGCTTACGCGAATGCGCCCGTTCCAGCTCATCGGCGACCGCCTTGTGCTCCCTCTTCGAGAGGATGAGCTCCTTGCGGGGGTACACGGTAACGCCGTCGAGCTTCGAAAGGGATATCTGGCTTTCGGGATCGAACTCGCGGATCGTTTCGAGCGTGTCGCCGAAAAAGTCGAGGCGCACCGGGTTGTCCGCGGTGGGCAGGTACACGTCGATGATACCGCCCTTCACCGAGAACTGCCCGTAGGTCTCCACGCGGTATTCGCGCGTGAAACCGTACGCCGCGAGGGTGTGTACGATGTCGTCGAAGGGATAATCCTCGCCTGCCTCGAGCGATATGCCTTTCTGTAATAGAAATGCGCGGGAGGGCAGAAGGCGCACGAGCGACTCCACCGGCGCGACGAAGATCCCGGGTTCCCCGCCGATAAGCCGGTACAGGGAGGTGATACGCTCGCGCTCGATGTTCTCGGGCGGCGAGACGAACTCGTAGGGAAGCGTCTCCCAGGCGGGGAGCGCGAACACCCTGGAGTGGTCCGTCCAGCAGCACAGGTCGGTCACGGCGTCGAGCATGGCCTGCCGGTTTTTCACGATCACGAGGGTCTGGCGCGGGTCGTCGTTGAACACGGACGCGGCGATGAAGGGAAACGAGCTGGGCGCGATTCCTTCCACGGCAAGCCTCCGGCCCAGGCCGTCGCGCAGGGTTGCGAATTCCGCGGAGCGTATGAACGAGTCGGTGAGGGGTTTCAGCAGCATTTCAGTAGCGTAATTCCAGCGCGGCAAGTATCCTGTCGTCAAGGATTGCACCGTTTAACGATACCGACGTCCCTATTTCCACCATTTTTTCGAGCTTCACGCGGTTCGCGCGGTACTTCCATCCATAATAGCCTGCGGCGGTGAAGCCCGTCCCCGCGGAAATGAACGAGATGGTGTAGATTATCGTCGAGATGATGCCGAGGTTGATGACGGAATAGAACAGCACGCCCACTCCGAATGAAAGCACGCTCGATCCCGTGAAGAACAAGGCGTTGTACCCGTTGGCATAGGTATTGGCGCGGTCGAGCTGGAGACAGCGGATAAGGTAGTCGGGCGGAAGCGCGCAGAGCCGGCTCGACAGGTCGGGGTCCACGGTGAATTCCCGCTTCACGGGGTAGCGCAGATAATGATAGTGGCGGGTCGTGACCGGTTCGCCCCCGACGAGGCGGTCGATGGTGAGTTCCCAGTTCCCCGCGGCGAGCGGCGCGGGAAGGCTGTACGCGTAGTAGATGCCGAAATACCTGCGCGGATCGATCTCGGTGACCAGGGGAGCGGCGTCCTTTTTCGCCGATTCGCGCAGCGTCAGCCGGTAACGCGCCCCGGCGTCGGCGTCAAGTTCGGGATAAAGGTCCTGCCAGATTATCGTACGCGTATCGGCGCATACGCGGCCTTCGGGATACACGAGGGGCGCGACCATGCCCTGCGCGCGCGAAGGCGCCTCTCCCATGACCAGGCATGTGATGAGCAGGAGTGTCAGTATGTAATGTAAGGATTTCAATGATTATGGACGTCTCCGGGTCGATTCCGGAGAATGGTAGTTGCTGCCGGAAAATCGGCAATTCTTTTTTACGCGGGGGGCCGATGCGCGATGTACCGGTGAATTCGATCCCCCTGGAGTGGGTTGCCGGAAAGAAGCGGCGTGAACCGCGAATAAACGCGAATGAGCGCGAATAATCCACGGCGAGAAAAAACGGCATTGGCCGCGGATTGACATGGATGAACGCGGATGATTCATCGTAAGGTGAAATTTTTCCCATGAATTGAGGGCGAAATTAATGCATAGGGATGCGATTGACCCTGAGTCGAAATCCGTGAAAATCTGTGTAAATCCGCGGCAAAATAAAAGGTATTAGCCACGGATGGACACGGATCGTTCATTCTGGAGGGCAAGCGCGGCCCCGGGAGGCCGCGCTTTGAACCGGGACCCAGAGTATCGGACCCCGAAAATCTTTTAGAACTGCGCCGACTCCGTCGAGTCCTTGAGGGCTTCGGTCGAGCTCTTTCCGCCGGTGACCGTTTCCATCACGCGGTCGAAGTAGCCCACGCCGACGAACTTCTGGTGCGTGATCGCCATATAGCCCTCTTCCTTGCCGTGCTTGAATTCCTCCTGCTGGAAGCGGGAGTACGCCTTCATGCCCTCCTTGCGGTAGCTCATGGCGAGATCGAACATGCCCATGTTGAGGGTGTGGAAGCCCGCGAGCGTGACGAACTGGAACTTGTAGCCCATGGCCGCGAGCTCCTTCTGGAAGCGCCCGAGCTGCGCGTCGTCCATGTTCGCCTGCCAGTTGAACGAGGGCGAGCAGTTGTAGGCAAGGTATTTCCCGGGATACTTCTTGAGCACGGCCTCGGCGAACTGCTTCGCCTGTTTCAGGTCGGGCTCGGAGGTCTCGCACCAGACGATGTCGGCATACGGGGCGTAGGCGATTCCCCGGGCGGCGGCGGACTCCACACCGGGCTTGACCCAGTAGTAGCCTTCCTCGGAGCGCTCGCTTCCGAGCAGGAAGGGGCGGTCGCGCTCGTCGATATCGCTCGTGATGAGCTTCGCGGCATCGGCGTCGGTGCGAGCGACCAGTATTGTGGGCACCCCGCAGATATCGGCGGCGAGGCGCGCCGCGATGAGCTTCACGATGAACTCGCTCGTGGGCACAAGGACCTTCCCGCCCAGGTGGCCGCACTTCTTGGCGGACGCGAGCTGGTCCTCGAAGTGGACGCCCGCGGCGCCCGCCTCGATCATCGACTTCATGAGCTCGAAGGCGTTCAGGGGTCCGCCGAACCCGGCCTCGGCGTCCGCGACGATGGGCGCGAACCAGTAAGGCCCGTGCTCCCGGCAGTCGAGCACCTGGATCTGGTCGGCGCGCCTGAATGCGTTGTTGATGCGATGCACGACGTTGGGCACGCTGTTGGACGGGTACAGGCTCTGGTCGGGGTACATCTCCCCGGCCAGGTTCGCGTCCGCCGCGACCTGCCAGCCGCTCACGTAGATCGCCTTGAGGCCGGCCTCGACCTGCTGCACCGCCTGGTTGCCCGTGAGGGCCCCGAGCGCGGGAATGAATTCCTCGGATTTGAGGAGGCGCCACAACCGGCGCGCGCCCGCGTCCGCGAAGGAATAGTCGATCTTGAGCGTGCCGCGCAGATTGAGGACGTCGCTCGCGGTGTACGGGCGCAGGACCCCCTTCCAGCGGGGATCGGTGTCCCAGCCGTGCTGGAGATCGGCTATTTCGTCATTGTCGATGAGATGGCACGAGAGGCGCTGTTCCTGCTCGATCGCCGACTGCTCGATTGTTTTTTTCATGTGTCCGGAGTCCTCCTTTTTGTTTTCAAATGCGATGATTCAAGCCTGAGCTTTACGGCACCTCACCCCCGGCCCCTCTCCCCGGGGAGAGGGGTGTTCATTGGAATTCGTGTTTCCGAATATTCAAAGCCATCTTTATTTTTCGCTTCTCATACCTGATCAAGGCTCCCACTTTCTCTCCCCCTCTCCCATGGGAGAGGGGGACGGGGGGTGAGGTCTTTCAGCGCTTCTTGAAGCCGTCAATCAATATGCTCGTACGCCTTGAGCGTCAGGAATTCCGCGAGCTCGTCGGCGGTGATTATCTCGGAGAGCAGGCGCGCGGCCGTCTCGTAGTGGCCCGTCTCGAAGCGCTTCTTCCCGACCGACTCCCTGATCTTGTCGAGCTCCTGGGATTCCACCGTGCGGAAAAGGTCCAGGGTGACCTTGCGGCCGTCGTCCAGCACCCCGCGGGGATGGTGCGCCCAGTGCCATATCTGCGTCCGGGAAATCTCGGCGGTCGCGGCGTCCTCCATGAGGTGATTGATGGGAACGCTCCCGGTCCCCGAGAGCCACGCGGCCATGTACTGGATGGCGATGCTCACGTTGGTCCGCAGGCCCGCCTCCGTTATGGTGCCCCCCGGCAGCTCGAGCAGATCCTTCGCCGTTACGCGCACGTCCTCGCGCAGCTTATCCATCTGGTTCGCCCCCGGCATGAGCCTGTCGAACTCCTCCTTCGCGACGGCGACGAGCCCCGGGTGCGCGACCCAGGTGCCGTCGTGGCCGTCCGTCGCCTCGCGTATCTTGTCCTCGCGCACCTTCTGGAGAGCGGCCCCGTTCGCCTTCTCGTCGCCCTTGATGGGAATCTGCGCCGCCATGCCGCCTATCGCGTGCACCCCGCGGCGGTGGCAGGTTTTCACCGCAAGCTGGGAATAGCTGCGCATGCAGTGGCGGGTCATGGATATCTGCCCGCGGTCGGGGAAGATGTACTGCGGCACGTTCTTGAAGCGCTTGATGAAGCTGAAGATGTAATCCCAGCGCCCGCAGTTGAGCCCGGCCATGTGGTCCCGGAGCTCGTAGATGATCTCGTCCATCTCGAAGCTCGCGAGGATCGTCTCGATGAGCACGGTCGCCTTGATGGTGCCGCGCGGAACGCCCAGGAGCTCCTGCGCGCGCACGAACACGTCGTTCCAGAGGCGCGCCTCGAGGTGGCTTTCCATCTTGGGCAGGTAGAAATAGGGCCCGCTTCCCTTCGCCATGAGGTTCTTTGCGTTATGGAAGAAATAGAGCGCGAAGTCGAAGATGCTTCCGGAGACGGGCCTTCCGTCCACCTCCATGTGCTTTTCATGCAGGTGCCAGCCGCGCGGGCGGGCCATGAGGACCGCGGTACGTTCGTTCAGGCTGTACTCCTTTCCCTCCGGGGATACCAGGTGTATCGTGCGGTTTACCGCGTCGCGCAGGTTGATCTGCCCGTTTATGGTGTTCTCCCAGGTGGGGGTGTGCGCGTCCTCGAAATCCGCCATGAAGGTGCTGGCCCCGGAATTGAGGGCGTTGATCACCATCTTGCGGTCAACGGGGCCGGTGATCTCGACCCGCCGGTCCATGAGGTCGCGGGGAATGGGGGCCGCCTTCCAGTCCCCCTCGCGGATGTGCTTCGTGTCGTCCAGGAAGTCGGGAAATTTTCCGCGGTCGATGTCGGCCTGGACCTGCTTCCGTCTTTCAAGGAGGCCGCGCCTCCGCTCGTCGAATTCACGCGCGAGCGCCGCCACGAAGGCAAGCGCCTCCGCCGTGAGTATCTCCCCGAACGCCCCGTCCGCCGGGGCCTTGAGCGTTATGCCGGTTATCGGCGTATCAGAACCCATTGCCGCCTCCTTGCCGTCTGTTGTGTACGCGTCATGTTTTTTTCCCGCCCGCGGCCTGGCAGACCGCGAGCGCCACCGCGTCGTGCATCGCACGGTCCAGGGGCGAGGGCACCAGTTCACCCTCGGGGGCCGCGTCCGATATCGCGCGGGCCGCGGCGAAGAGCATGCCGTCCGTGAAGGCGCGCGCCCGCGCGTCGAGCGCCCCCCGGAAGAGCCCCGGGAAGCCGAGCACGTTGTTGATGCTCTTCCCGTCCGCCGCGAACGCGGCGCCGCGCTCCATGGCGTCCTCCGGCTCGATCTCCGGGTCGGGGTTCGACAGGGCGAATACGAGCTGGCCCGGGCGCACGAGCGCGGGATCTATGAGCCCCTTCTTCCCGGTGGTAGCGATCACCACGTCCGCCTGCGCCATGAGGCCCGCGAGGTCCGTGCGTGTTCCGCCCATCGATTCGAGCCGGCGCATCGCGTCCTCGTTAAGGTCCGTTCCCAGGACCGAGCGCGCCCCGAACGCCTTCAACAGCCGGGCAATGCCTATCCCCGCGGCGCCAAGGCCTATCTGACCTATCACGCTTTTCTGAATATCGAGCCCCACCCGCCGCGCGGCGCTTATGAGCGCCGCCAGTATCACCACCGCGGTGCCGTGCTGGTCGTCGTGGAGGACGGGGATGTCGAGGCGCGCACGCAGTGCGTCCTCCACCGCGAAGCACGCGGGCGCGGCGATGTCCTCGAGCTGGATCGCCCCGAACGAGGGCGCCACCGCCGCGATCGCCTCGACCAGCCTCCCGGGGTCCTTCTCGTCGATAAGCACCGGGATCCCGGACAGGTCCGCCATGCGCGCCATAAGCGCCGCCTTGCCCTCCATGACCGGGAGGCCCGCCAGGGGGCCGATATCGCCCAGTCCCAGGATCGCCGTCCCGTTGGTGATTATGCCCACCGTATGCGCGACGCCGGTATAGCGCCGCGCGAGCGCCGGTTCGTCCCGGATAGCGAGACAGACGCGCGCCACGCCGGGTGTATAGATGTCGCGGAGCTCCTGGAGCGTCGCGATGGGCAGGCGCGACGTCATGCGCACCTTGCCCCCCTCGTGCCGGTTGAACACGCGGTCCGATTTTCCAAGGACGCGCGCGTTGGGAAGGGCGTCTATCTTTTCGATGAGCCCCCGCGCGTCGTCCATGTCGAGCTCGAGCGTGATCTCCCAGACGGTCTTTTCCCCGTCCCGCCGCACCGCGTTGAGGTGCTCGATCACGAGCCCTTCGTCACCTATGACCGTGAGCACCCTGGCCAGGCTTCCGGGTTTGTGCAGGGACTCGACGAGAAGTATCTCGGGTATCTTCATGGTGGTGCGGTCTTTCTCCTTGTGTACGACGATTCCGACCGGCAGCGTGCGCTTGAGATTTCATGGCGCGCGGTCATTGTTTAAATGTACACCCGCACATTAATTTAGTCAAACACCGTCCTGGCGACGCGTGCTATTTAAGGAAAAATTTGAATGATCGGGGTCCGATTCGCGTGGTCTTCCTGAAGCGGATCGGTGGGCAGGGTGTGCGGGAGGCGATGCGTAGTGGCCTCGATTAAATCCCGGTGAATCCGTGGCCTAAAAGAACGGCATGAGCCACGGATCGGCACGGATGAACACGGATCAAGGATAGCGGAGTGAAAAGGCTTATCCGCGAAAATCCGTGTAAATCCGTGGCAAAATAAAGGACATGAACCGCGAATGGACGCGAATGAACGCGGATAAAGAACAAGGAGTGAAAAGGCTTATCCGTGAAAATCCGTGGCTAACAATGTCAGGCATGACCAGCGGATAAGCACGGATGGACACCGACCGTGGGGAAACGGATGCTCTTCGTTAATCCCGGTGGAGGCGGCGCGAATAAGGGTAGGGGAACACATCCAGGATTTCGCCGGCGCGGATGCGCTGCTGCGTACTCTTCCAGAATTCTGCGCTCAGAAGATCCTCGTGCGCCTGGAGGAACACCTCCTTGAGATCGGGCCGGAGTCCGAAGAAGCGGATGAACTCCTCGGGGAAGATGTCGTTCTCGCCCACGTGGAACCAGGGCTCCGCGCTCATTTCGTCCTCGTAGCGGTCGGACCGGGGGATCGCGCGGAAGCTGTATTCGGTGAGCAGGCCCAGCTCGTCGTAATCGTAGAACACCACGCGCCCGTGCCGCGTGACGCCGAAATTCTTGAGGAGCATGTCGCCGGGGAAGATGTTCGAGGCCGCGAGGTCCTTGACGGCCTGCCCGTAGTCTATGATCGCGGCGCGGGCGGCGGCGGGATTCGCGTCGCGCAGGTACAGGTTGAGGGGGGTCATCCTGCGCTCGGTGTAGAGGTGGCGTATCGCGATCCGGTCTCCCTCGACCGTGACGCTGCCCGTGCAGCTATCCAGGAGCTCTTGAAGAAGGTCCTCCCGGAAGCGCGCCCGGTCGAACAGCAGGTGCTCGAACTCCTGGGCGTCGACCATGCGCCCCGCGCGGTCGTGCTTGAAGACCAGGGCGTACTTGTCCATGACCTCCCGGCGCGTGGCGGTCTTCGGGTAGGCGAACCGGTCCCGGATGATCTTGAACACGACGTCGAACGAGGGGAGCGCAAACACCATCATCACCATGCCGCGCTCGCCGGGGGCGATCTCGAAGAGCTCGCTCGTCGATTCCAGGTAACGCAGCAACTCGCGGTAGAGCTCGGTCTTGCCGTGCTTGTTGTAGCCGATCGAAATGTAGAGCTCGGCGACGCGTTTCTGGGGCATGATGGATCGGAGAAACTCGATCACCTCGTGGGGATTCTCGACGGTGACGCTGAAGTAGGAGCGCGTGAAGCTGAACACGATGCTCGCGTCGTCCGCCTGCGTGAGCGCGGCGTCGATCGTGACGCCCTCCCGCGGATGCCGGAGCGCGAACACCAGGGGGATGACCTGTTCCCCCGACCAGGCGCGCCCCACGATGTAGGCGCCCTTGTTGCGGTAGAAGACGGACTTGAGCGTCTCGACGGACTCGATTCCCCCCAGGCCCGCGGCGCCCAGTTGCGCGTCGATCGAGCGCGCGGCGAACATGACGTCGTCGTCGATATTCTGGTAAGGCGCGCCCAGGTCGTAGAGACCGAGCACCGCGCGCACGAGACCGGCCGTGGAATCCACCCCGGCGAGGACGTGGTAGAAGGGGACGCTCGAGCGGGCGGGGGGAAGGTTGAAGTCCGAGTCGATGAACTCGCGTGCGCGGTCGACGCCCACGGTTGCGAAAATGCGGCGCGTGATCGAGTTGAAAAAGGTCTCGGCGAGCTCGAAGTCGCCCGCGCCCGCGATAAGGCGGGAATAGGCGGCCTTCATCTGCGCCCACACGGCGGCGGTCATCGCTGTCCCGCCGAGCGCTTCCCGCGTATCGGCGACCACGCCGTCCACGATCTTCCTGTAGAGGTCCAGCCGTTCGACGGAATCGCGCTGCACGCCGTGCCAGTCGCGCCGCGCGAATCGTTCGGCCGCCCTCGCGGTGATCGCGCGGAACTCGTTCTGGAAGGCGAGGAATCCCTCGTGGATCCGCTCCGCGCCCAGGCCCGCGAGCTGTCCTATGGCGATCATGGCCGGCATTCCCGGCAGGATTCGCCGCGCTTTACGGGACCTTCGTATCGGCTCCCGCGCTTTATTCTCATGGTGTTTGCCGGATTATGCTTCATGTGTTAGAAAAGGATAACCTTCCGCGCGGCAAGGTCAAGTCCGAATCGACGGCGCAAGGAGGGGCCGCGTCCCTGGTAGCGTTCTCGTATTCCGTTCCCGCGGCCTTCCGGCTCATATCCTGAAATAATGGAGAAGGATTTCAGCGTGGAGTCAGCGGTTGCTGAAAGCAGGACATTCGTTGAAAACGGCAGTCCATTTTATACTTGCATTTCCTGACATGATAATGTACATTACCCTGATCAAGCATTGAGGAGATGATCCATGCAGTCGGCGACGTTTACTGAGTTTCGAAACAACGCAAAGCGGTATTTTGACAAGGTGGAAAAAGGCGAGATCATCGAAATCTATCGTCACGGCATGCCCGTGGCCATTCTCATGCCGGTGAAGAAACGGGACAAGGCGAGGTTGTCCTCGGCCAAGCCTTTGAAGATTCCCGGTGTCAGTCTGTCGCGGGCGATTCTCGCCGAACGCGATGAAAAGTGAATGAAATTATTCATCGACTCTTCCGCCCTGGTGAAACGCTATATCGAAGAGTCCGGCAGCGGGCGAGTGGCGGAATTGATTGAAAAGGCGAAGGAGGTTGCGGTTTGCATTGTGTGCATTCCCGAGGTGCTTTCGGCCTGCAACCGATTGGTCAGGGAAAAGAAGATAAATTCCGAGCAGTATGAATGGATAAAAAATGAATTTCTCCTCGATATGGGGGAGTTCGTTGTGATAGATATTACGAACGAAGTAATTATAAGGTCGATTCAATGTCTGGAGAAAGGGGCTCTGCGTAGTCTTGATGCTTTGCATATTGCCTCGGCGGTCGAATATAAATGCGGATTGTTCGTTACTGGCGATCAGCGGCAACATGCGATAGCCGCAAACATGGGGTTAAAATTGGAATCGGTGTGATCCCGGTCACTGAATAAAAAAAAGGTGTGGCAATTGACTGTAAGCGTTGATATACGATTTAAGAAAAGAACGGAAGGACCTGAATCGATTCTTGTGAATGATTTCCTTTCAGTTTATAAACAGAATAATTCAAATATCGATAAGTCATTCACCGTTTTTACGGAACCGTTTACCGGTTCGGGTTTTCCCGACCTGGTAATTGTTTTATGGGACGATGTAAAAATTCATAAGTGGCATCCAGAAAGAAGCAATCTTCGAAATATTGATTTAAAAATATTGCACCACATGATGACGAATCATTGCAGCTACACTCTTGAAAGCCTTCGAGATCAACTTGGATATTCAACTAAACAACTCGAATGCTCCCTTGACAAGCTGTCCTCTTCGTCCCTTGTTAGACATTTTAAAAATGACACTTTTTGTGTTTGCTCGAGAAGTGATGCTTTTTATGTAAAAACAATAATAGCAATTGAAGCTAAAATAAAGAATTGGAAAGCGGCGTTCAACCAGGCGGAGACGAATTTCTGGTTTGCTTCGGAAAGTTATGTATTGTTGCCGGGTGAATCGTTAAGGAATAGCATTATTGATAAGGCGGCTGAATCCCCTGCAGGGTTGCTTTCCTATTACAATAATAATTACGATGTAGTTTCAAAATCCGAAAGGAGGAAGATGCCGGTTTCGTATTGTTCCTGGATTTTTAATGAGTATATAGGCAAGAATACATATATGGGTGATGGCGCCAGGAATGGATCGTTCGAAATTTTCTGAAATATTTCCTTCGCTCTCCGGTATTGAGGAACTTTCTTCCGGTGGCTACAAAACCGTTTACAAGGCTGTTCATCCATCCCATGGCGATGTTGTGCTTAAAATAATAAAACCAAGCCAGGACAACCTCGAACTATGTGAGCGGATTAAAAGGGAAATACGCTCTTCTGAGATCGTCAAATCCGAACATATTCCCCGCATATTCGACTCATGCGTTACCGGTGACGACTTTTGGATCATTGAGGAGCGTATTGATGGGAAAACACTTCGCGAAGTGTTAAAGACCGGCAAGCGTTTCTCCCTCGCAGAAATCTATTCATTCCTTGCAACTATTCTCTCGATTATTATAAAAGCGGAACAGGTTAAAATCGTTCATCGTGACATTAAACCTGAGAATATTATCATCGGTACTGATGGGAAATTATGGCTCATTGACTTTGGTATCGCCCGCCATCTCGATCTTAACTCACTGACAAATTCAAATGCCCCTTTCGCCCCCTGTACGGTCGGGTATGCGTCCGCCGAACAGTTCCGGAACCGGAAAAGGGATATTGATTCGCGCACCGATCTTTTTGCTATTGGTGTAGTTGCCTATGAAATGGCGAGCGGTGAAAATTTTTACATAAAAGATGCGCGGGATGCTTTTCAAGTCATTCGTAAAATCGAGCGGGATCCATTGCCGGCGATAAAAATAACCGGTGATCCTCAGTACTTGCTTGCAAATTTCATTAAAACTATCGGAGATAATAGAATTTCACGGCGTCCATCTTCTGCACAAGAAGCGTTGGATATTTTACGCTCAATTCGTACGACACTGACTTTTTGAGGTTTCTATGGAACTATATCTTCAAATGGGTTTTGGCATGATGGAACATGCTAAAACATTAATCTCTTCCTGGGGTAGCGGAACATGTATACTGAGCCCCCGGGACATGACGGTCGATCAGATGGATAAGTTCTGCCGCGAAATTAAAAGTATCGGCGGAAAAATTGCCCTCGATCCTCAATTTTATCAGCCATATTCGGATCATGAAAAGCTTATCAATCATTCCTTCTGGCCAAATGATTTTGAGACAGGAAGTTTTTTTTCTGGAAGTGCGATAAATGACATGGTTGATATCCTTTGGAATGAATACAATTCGAAATACCAAGCGGATACATTCTTTATACCTGGTCGTTATAGTGGTGCAATTGATGATGACTGGAAAAAATACAATGATCAAATGATCGATGTCGTTACCAAGAAAAGTATTGGTATTCCTCGCTATGCGTCTTTGGCCTTGTCCTCCGAGGTGGTGATCTCCGAGGATCAAGTCCATGATATCCTGGATCATGTTGAAGATTGGCCTGTCGATGGGTTCTACCTCGTTGCCCGGCATTCAAAAGATGATTACCTGGTTCCGGATGCTTCATGGCTCGCTGGGCTTATTGACCTCTGTGCCGGTCTAAAGCTGTTGGGGAAAAAAGTTATTGTTGGGTATTCCAGCCAGCAAATGGTGTATTTGGCTCTTGCAAAAGTGGATGCCATTGCCTCGGGCACGTGGGTCAATGTGCGTACCTTCTCGCTTGATAAGTTCGAAGCCGCTGAGGATGACCAGCAAAGCAGACGAACTACCTGGTACTATTGTCCTCAATCGTTGTCTGAATATCAAATTACGTTTCTCGATATTGCGAAAAGAGCAGGTGTTCTCAATGATATTAAAACCGATGATTCTTTTCGTTCGGAATATGTGAATGTTCTTTTTTCGGGAGCTCAACCTACCACCGTCGGTATTTCCGAACGAGAAGCATTCCGTCACTATCTTCATTGTTTAAAAATGCAAACAGGTTATGCAAGTCAGGCATCTTATGAAGATACATACAAGTATTTGAATATGCTTTTTAATACGGCCGGGCAGCTCGCAAATTATTTTAAAACTAAAGGCGTTCGCGCTAAATATCGTGATTTCTCGGAAGTGATGGATGATACGATTGCGGCGATTGATTTGTTTAATACTACGCGTGGGATGATCTATAAGCATAGATGGAATTCTATTTAAGATTTGTTTTTTTAGTCCATTAGCGACATCATGCGTCGTTCCAACTGCGCGGGTGCTTTGCAGTGCGTGCTTGATCCGATTGAAGCGAAAGGCAGGGAGGTTGCCGCCGCTATATCGGAATTACGGAAATAGCGACTTCGAAACCGCGAATGGACGCGAATGAACGCGGATAGTTTATCATTTGAAATCATGAGGGACCACGCGGTGATCATTAACGATACCCGATTGCACTACGGAACCGGCCGACGCCTTCGCGCCGCGAGCCTCCTCGCGGTATGCGCGCTGCTCCTTGCCGTTGCCGAGCATCCCGCCGCGCAGGACGACCCGCGCGCGCTCCTGGTCGAGATCGCGCACGAGGCCGCGAAGATCACGAGCATCGACGCGGAGATCGAGCAGTACATATCGAGCCCCGGAACGGGGAGCGAGTACTTCAAGGGACGCTACCGCTCCGACAGCCTGGGGCGTATGCGCATCGACTACACCGTGCCGGGCGTCCAGGTCGTGATCCACGACGGGGTGAACTTCTACTGGTACTACCCGGACGACAAGCTCCTCTACAAGATCGAGCGCCGGGGGGCGGAGCGCCCGGCCGGGGGATTCGACCCGTTGCGCGACGTCGCGAAGGACCTGGACTCGAAGCTCTCCGTGGAATACCTGGGGACGCATCTCTACGGGTTTTTCACGCCCGCCCATTATTTCCAGCTCCGCAATTCCGAAAACGGCGTCGTGATGGACGTGCTCGTAGACAAGGGGAAGAAGGCCGTGCTCCAGAAGACCGTGCGCGACGCGCGCGGCGTCGAGCTCATGAGGGAATCGTATGAGGGATATGCGCGCGTAGGGGAAACCTGGTTTCCCTCGCGCGTAACGGTCGTCGCCCGCTCGGCGGGCGGGATCACGAAAAACGTCACCGTCTACTCCGCGCTCGCGCTCAACCGCGGCCTGGCCCCCGGGCTCTTCGTGCTCGATCTCCCCCGCGACGTGGTCGCAAAAACCATCCATGAATAGGACGCTTCTCGCACTCCTGGCGGTCTTACTGGGCGCGTTCCCGGGCGCGCCCCTGGCGGCGCTCCCGGTGAAGACCGTGACGCTCACGGGAAACACGGTCGACCTGGGGGGCGAATTCGCCGCGCGGATCGCGCGCATCGGGGGGGACCTCTCCCCGAAGGAGATCGAGGCGATCGGGGTCATGGTGACCGACGAGTATCACCGGAAGGGCTATACGGCGTCCTTCGTCGAAAAGCTCGCGCTGACACGGGCGGGTACGCTCGAGGTGAGCGTCCACGAATCGCGCATAACGGAAATCGATATCTCCGGCAATGCGGCCCGCGCGCGGGAGCGCGCGGGCGCGATGCTCGCGCCCCTCAGGGGCGGGGTGTACAACCGCTTCGAGGTGGAAACCGCCCTCGAGGGGATGCGCGCGGCGCTGGACCTGCCGGGGGTGGAGTGCACGCCGCGCAACGCGGGGCCGGGGGGCGGCGACGTGCGCCTCGAGGTCGCGCTGGGCGCGCGGACGAGCGGGCGGTTCCGCGGCGCCCTCTACGCCGATCCAATCTACGGCGTCTCGCCCATGCTCGGCTACCTGCACGTCTTCGGGTGGGGCATCCTTGACCTGCGCGCGGGGGCGGCGTTCAGGGAAGGGGGGGCGTCCAGGGAAGAGGGAGAGGCGGTCTATTCCACGCCGGGCGCCGGGGAGGGACGGGCGTACTTCTTCACCGGGGCGCGCGGGGCGCGCTCGGTCGAGGTGTGGGCCGGGCGGGACGAGCTTGAATACCGCATAACGGACGCGCGCGGGTACGCGGGGGCGGGCGTTCCCCTGGGCGCAATCGGACGCGCGCGCGCGGCCCTGAAGATCTATGTCCGGGGCGATTCGGCGCGCGTCGAGGATTACCGCGCGCACGCGCTGGACGCCAGGGATATCCGGCTCACCGGGGAGCTGTCGGTATCGGACACGGAGGTCGTGCTCGAGCGGAGGGATGCGACGACGTTCACCATGAAACTGGAACCGGGGACGGGCACCCTGTCGGAGCGAGGCTATATCGGCGCCAGCGCTTCTTTCCGTGCGCCCCTCGCGCCCGCGTACTGGCTGCGCATCATACCCGGCTTCCAGTGCGACTACACGACCGCGCGCGAGCGTTATTATTGGACGTACGTATTCGACGCGTCGATGATGGGTTTCCCCGGGGATTATACCGCGTCGCGGTGGAAGAACGCGGGCAGTCTCGAAGCGGAGGCCGAGCTCTACCCGGACTTCCTGTACGCGGGGCCCTTCGTGAACGCCGCGTATTTCCTGGATGAATCCGGGCACTGGTGCAGCGCAACGGGCGCGGGGGCCAGGGTCTTGCTCGTGTCCGGGAAAAGCCGCGCCTCGTTCGCCTGGGCGTGGAACGTCGCGGGACCCGCGTCGAAGGGGGCGCTGTACGTGAGCGCGCAGGCGGCGTTTTAAAGGCGGTGCTTAAAGAAAGAGGCGTGTAAGAGTGGGAGAGGGGGGTGAAGGATTTTGCAGCGTAGAACAATACGCGTTTTGTCCTTGTTTTTTGTGGTGATTGTTATATATGTGAATAAATGGTTTAACTATCGTAATGTGGAGGAGTATAATGAAAAAATCTATTGTCTTCTCGGCCTTTATATTTTTATTCTTTATTCAATCTTGTATTCCGTTTTTAATTATAGATTACAACAAAGAAAAAGAAATTCAAAAAGTTATTGAAATTGCAAAACAATCTCATTTTGATAATTTTCCAGAAACAAATTATAATACAGTATTTAATAAAATCTCGAAAGGTAATTATCGTTGGGAATCTTCTGGAATAGAAAACAATTGCAGTTGCTTGGTAAATATTACTTATGCTGATCCGAAACTGTTTTATAATCAAACGCTATGTTTATTATTTAGTTTTAGATATGATACACAAAGGAAAGAAATTGAATTAGAAAAAGTAGTTGATATCAATAACAATCGATTATATTCAGAGCCAGAAGGAATTGCTTATGTTACAATGATTATAATGAAAATTTATAATGGCAATGGATGAATAGGAGCAATAAATCATAATTCATCAGATAGTGTTCCTTTGAGTATTCTTCCTTTCATCGTTGCTTTATAAAAAATGATTACATGCAATGAAATGTTGTATATGAAATGTTGGGATTAAAAATAAACCGATGGAATATCAAGATATTATATGAAATTTATATGTGGCAATGACGAATTTGGTGAATTTTATCATTTGGCCGTTGCGGGGATTCTAGCCAAGCTGGCTGGAATCGAATTTTCAGTTTATGTTGATAATTGTGAAATGGGAAAGCATTTTCTTAAGGGAATTGGGATAGAAATCGACACCAGTTCCCCTGGGAAAACAGAGAAAAGCCACTTAGGCGAAACCGCGCAGATAATATTTTCACACTACCATACAGGCGCTATGAAAAAAATAACCGATAAAATAAACGAAAAGGCGAAAGATGGTAAATGGGAATCTGTAGTTGAATCGAAGTTTACAGATTTACTTTCTACCGATAAAAAAATTCTGATATGGATACGAAAAAAGACGTATTGCAGTCATCGAAACACAAATGATGATGGAATCATCTCATTGTTGAAATGGTGCAATGAAAATAATTTATGCCCTATTACTATAGGTGAAAAAATAGATGGTGTAAAATCAATCGATAAATTTTATGAAAATGATTTTTATAAAGAAGATTGCGTCTTTAAGCAATTGTATTCACTGGATTACTTATATAAAAATTGTAATGTTATGGCTAGTCTTGGGGTAATGAGTGGAGCCATGGATGGGCAAGCTTTAATTTATAATAATAAAGTTATTTTTTGGGCGCGTGAAAGTGATGCTAAACCAAGGATGAACAAGGTGTCAAGTATTGTGCCTGGATTGATTTGGGTTCCGTTGGAATACACGAATAAATTCCCTCCTTTTCGTGAAGGCGATCTCGCTGAATTAGAAAGGTATGTAATGAGGAAGTGAAAGCCTGCCCTATGAGTATTGAAACTATTATGAAGGGAATTCCACCTTCCTTCCGGAAAAGTTGTTTTGAAAAGACGTCCACTATGCAAAGCGCAATTCCCTGACAGGTCTCTCCCGCGGGACCAGTCCCCGTGAAGGATGTCTTGAAACTTGCCCGGTTAACAATTAATAGTGTGTACTATTGATTTTCGGTCCTTGGGCGCCGCCTATTTCGGAACATCGATCAGGCGCTTCAGGGCTGCCGTCTCCTGCGCGGTTATTTTCTTGGACCATCCAAGCTCGCGCACGGCGAGCCGGCTTATCGCGGCGATCGTCTTTTCGCCGGGGTTTCCCAATGTGCCCAGGCCCGTCCTGCGTAAGAAAATATCGGACAGGGAACGGGCGGACTCGTGGCGCAGCGCGAAGAGGGCCTGGGCCGGGATCTCGCCGTCGTCGTTGAGCGGACGGGCCAGGTCCTTCGACGTGCGGGCGATGGCGAGTACCGCCTCGTACTCGGTGCCGTAATGGCGCACCAGGTATTCCACCGTGTTCGCCCCGAAATCGGCGTGCTTCTTCGCGGCGTCCGCCACGAAGCCCTCGATGTCCGGTAGTGAGCATCCGTAGAGGAAGCGCGCGTGCGAGACGGGGCGCCCGGCGGGCCTGCCGGCTTTTTTCGCCACGTGCCTGAATATCTGCGCAGCGAATTCGCGGCTCGTCGTGTACTTGCCCCCGGCCGCGGTGATGAGTCCCTCCACGCCGTCCTTCGCGTGATCGTAGAGGTCCGAGCGCCGGGACGCGGTATAGGTGTCCTCGGCCTGGGTCTCCACCAGGGGGCGCAGGCCTCCGTAGGCGTAGAGCACGTCCTTCCTCGCGAGTTTCACCGGCAGCGCCGCCGTACGGTTGATGACATCGAGGAATTCGTCGATGCTCTCCCGGGTGACCTTCCACTCGTCAACGGGCCCGTAATACGACTTCTCCGTGGGTCCGATAAGGCTGTGGCCGCGCCAGGGGGCGAAGCTGTAGTGCCCGTGCGCGCCCACGTAAAGCACCATTTTGTCGGTGATCTTTTTCGTGACCAGGTAAATGCCCTCCGAGCGTTTTTTCGGAAGGGGCGTCCGCGTGCGCTCCGTGCGGTTCAGGAGGGCCTGGGTCCAGGGACCCGTGGCGTTCACCGTGACCGATGCGGTGATCTTCATAGTGTTGCCGGTGATGCGATCGCGCACAACGGCTCCGCGCACGCGGTTTCCCTCGATGATGAGATTCTCGGACTCGACATAGTTGGCGACCAGGGCGCCGTGGGCCGCGGCGGACTTGATGAAGTACAGCGTCAGGCGCTCGGGGCTCAGGCAGAGGCAATCATAGTAGAGAAGGGCCCTGTCGGTATCGCCCCCCGGGATGGCGCCGCGGGCCTCGTCCGCGGAGAGCATTCGATGGCCCGGAATGCGCTTGCTCCTGTCCCAGGTCCACCGGCGGTCCAGGGAGAGGATGTCGTAGAAAAGGAGACCGGCCCGGACCAGCAGGCCCGGTTTCGGCAGCACGATGGGGAACGGGTACACCAGGTTGGGCGCGATGTTCGAGAGTATGCGCCGCTCGCGCAGGGACTCGCGCACCAGGCCGATCTCGAACTGCTGCAGGTACCGGAGCCCGCCGTGGATGAGCTTGCCCGTCGCCGCCGACGTCGCGCCGCCGAAATCGTCCTTTTCCACCAGCGCCGTCGCAAGCCCGCGGCTCGATGCCTCGTAGGCCAGTGCGGCGCCGGTGATCCCGCCGCCGATTATGAGCAGGTCGAAGTGCCTTCCGTCGTAGTCCTCGGTGAACCTTGCCAGTGAAAGGGTTTTCATGACCATGCCCCCTATCGTCCGATGATCTCTTTAATTTCGCGCACGAGGGCGTCCTTCTCGCTCGCGATGTCCCAGAACCCAAGCCGCATCATGATGATGGGAAGCCGCCAGCGGTCGACCTCTTGCATGGTCATTCCGGTGAGCCTCATGTAATGCTTCAGGTAGCCCCTGAGGATATAGGTGCGCACGATCCCGTAGAAGATCAGCTTCAGTCGGGACGTCCCGGGAAAGAGCTCCGCGTCGCGCATCAGGAAGTTCGAATAGGCGACGTCGGCGGCCGGGTTTCCCCTGGCAGCGGTCATCCAGTCGATGATGATTTTTTCGCCGCCGCGCACGATGACGTTCTCCGGGTGGAAGTCCATGTGGAGGAGGGATGATCCATCGGGGAGGGCGTTGATAATGCCCTTCACCTTCCGGCGCTCGTCCCTCGACAGGAACGCCAGGGGCTTCGTATCGAGCATATCAAGGGCGATCTCCCGGATGTCCCTGAGCTTCTTCGTCTTCCGCCCGTGGAGACCCGCGTGCAGCTCCGCCAGTGACTTCGAGACGCTGAAAAAGAGCAGCGGGTTTTTGTCCGGTGTCTTCGTAAGCGAGATGCCATCGATACGGTCGAGGACGATGCCGGTACGCCCCTCGACGGAGACCTTCTCGTGGCAGATCATAGGGCACCCGCCCAGCGCGTTGGCCTCTTGCGTGTTTTTAAACTCGGTGGCGATATCGGCCCCCGGAATCTCCTTGAAGAAGAGCTTCAGCACGAGCCCCTCCTTCCAGGCGAAGATCTCCGCGGAGCGGCCTATGGCTATGGGCGCGCCGAGCGCGGCTATGGTAAGCTTTTTTACGCTGTTTTTCATGATTCCTCCCTTCCGCGTTTTACAGGCTATTTCACGCCGGCGAAAAAACCGTGCAGCCGGTGGAGGCCCCCGCCATAGAGCATGAGGGGGCAGGCGACCGCGGTTTCTATTCCCAGGTCGCGGCACCGGTTCAAAATGGCCTGGTCCGCGACGTTTTTGCTGTTGAAGAGGATCTTCTTTACGCCCCTGCCGTGCAGTATATCCACCTGCCGGGCGGTCTCGTCTTTGTCGGTGATGAGGTACGCGCTCCTGGGCATGACGGGCAATGCATCGATGGTGGCATAGACGGGCACGGAAAATTTATCCTTCGGTTCGCCGGTCAAGGCATATACCTGGAAACCCTTTTTTGTCAGGGTGTTGTAAACCTGCGTGCAGAAGTACCGGTATTTCTCGGTGAAACCCACGAAAAGTATTTCCTTGTCGAAGAAGCCTCGGGTGAATTTGAGCATGGTGTCCTCCTGTTAAATGATGAGGCTATTTGGAATTGAGCATCTGAATACGTCGGGGGGTCGATACCGCCGGCCTGCAGAGATCCAGCGTATGCACGAGGTTCGAAATCCGTCCCGGATGAAGCAATAAAGGCCTGGCGATGATTTCTACTCATGTGAAGGGAACCGAGTGCATTTGATTCTCTCCGGTAAAGGTTATAATTGCACTGTTATATTAACAGTGTAATTTAATCAAGTTTTTTTCTGATTCGAGATGAATGAAATTATGGGATTTTTTCCGGAATCCGGAACGGTTTTTCGCCCCTCAACCGTATTAGTTTTGGGCGGCGCAGATACACGCGTCCCCCAGGGAGGATACGGAATGCTGCGCACTACCATAAACATGAGGATATCCATCTTCGATAAGATTAGCCGTGCCGCCGACCAGCTGGGGAAACCCCGGCGCGAAATCGTGATTCTGCTTCTTTCCCGCATTCGGCGCGATTTCAGGCGCTATCCAGGGGGATTTACCCTGGTGAAATACCAACCGAGGGAAATGCTGAATCTCTGGCACCCCTTTACGATTACTTATAAAGAGGAAGAGAACGAGTTGGTTACTGATTTCCGGAAGTTCGGGAAGCTTTCGGTCTCCTATTTCGTGGCGATCGCGACGGAGCGCTACCTGGATGAGTTGCTGGCGGATGGAGGGAAGAGCCATAACTATGTGCCTATCGACCATTACGCGCTGGGTAAAAGAGTACAAAACGGTGTTTGTGTCTGGGAAACCTATTGGGGAGACCCCGGAAACCCCGGAAAGATGAGCGGAAACACAAAAATCCACCGCCGCATCGGCGGCGTTTAGGCATTAATAACATCCACGCACTGCGCCACTGGAGCTACGCTATGCCCTTTTTGTCTCATGTTAATTAGCACACTGGCAACTTCCCGCTTCGACAGTTACACCTGGAATGAAGCCGTGCTCATGGCTTCATTCCCAAAAAAGAAAGGTTCTTCAGAAAATACGCAAACGCGATCCCCAGATAATTGCCCAGGGCCAGGCCTATTATCCCGGTGATGATGCCCGAGAGGATCACGTCCTTGTTCTTGAGCACGCTCGCGATCACGGGCACGAACGGGGCCGAGAAGATTCCCGCGACGTTGGTAATGATGACGGTGTCCGCGTCGATGCGGAATATGAACGCAAAGATGATATGCAGGACCAGGCAGCCGTATACGACGATTCCCGTGAAAATGATGACCGACGGCATAGCGCTCACTATCGCCTCGAGGTTGGACAGGGACCCGACGACGAGACAGAAGACGAACATGATGTACTGGCCGAACTGGAAGGTCATTTTCAGATTATGGATGTAGGGCACGAACGAGGCGATTATGCCCAGGGTGGTGATGCTGATAATGAGCGCCGCCATATTGAAATCCTTCGGGGCCAGCGTGTAGGCAAGCCCGGCGATGCAGAAGATGACGCCGGAAATGAGCGAAGCCACGGCCAGCGATTTGAGCGTCGCCGGTTTGAAGATGCCCGAGTAATCGTCGAAGTCCTTCACCTGGTCCTCGACGCACAGCGCGGAAGCGCCGTCCTGCGCCGGGGGGCAGAACGGGCGCAGCACCAGGTTCAGCAGGCGCTGGGCGAAGGTCAGCATGAGGATGAAATAGGGCGTGCACATGATCATGTCAGCGGTATTGGTAAGGACGAGAAGGTGCTCGGGCGCCTTCAGGGCGAGCCCGATCGCGTTGAGGTTCGCGCTCGTTCCCACGGGGATGCCCACGAGCATGCCCGCGACCTTCCAGGCGTCCTCGATCGTGTCACGGTAGATCATGTAGCCTATGAACGTCGCGATGAGTGCCGCCAGGATCATCAGGAAGCAGGACAGGAGGGCTTTTCCGGCAAGGAACCTCCAGCGCCGGACGTCCAGCGAGAAAAGCATGAGCGACAGCGCGACGGGAATGGTGACGGTCATGAAGTTCATCTGCACGGAATTGGCGGACGCCGGCAGCACACCGATATTGCCGATGAGCATCCCCAGGCCGTAACAGAGGATCCCCGCCCCGAGCTTGTCCAGGATGGGGATTTTTTTGCAAAGATAAATGATCAATGTGGGAGACACGAGAAAAACAGCGATCAACAGGATTGTTGCCGTCATGGTAATTCTCCTTTTCACACCATGAGCTTGAAGTGCGGTTCGCACTTGGTGATAACCTCCACGACGGAGGGCACGTCGCTGCCGAGCGCCGTTTTTAGCGCATCCCCCAGGTCGCCGGGCCTGTCCACCTTGTATGCCCCGCACCCCGCGGCGCGGGCGTACGATTCGAAATCCGGGGCCGGGTACTCGGTGCAGTAGCGGCGGTCCGGCGCCTGGAAATCCCGGATGTTTCCCAGCGCGGCGTTGTTGAGCACCACGTAGGTGACCGGCAGCGTGTACTGCATCGCCGTCTCCAGGCAGTGGAGCATCATCATCATGCCGGCGTCGCCGCATACGCAGACGACCTTCGCGTCCCTGCGCATGAGCTGGGCCGCGAGGGCCGCGGGGGGCCCCCATCCCACGCCGCCGGCCCCGCCGGGGGCGAACACCTGGCCCGCCTTTTTTGACATGAAGTGCCGGGCGAACCACTGCCGGTTGTTCCCCGCGTCCAGGCAGAGCATCGCGTCGCCGTCCATCGCGTCGTTCAATGCGCACACGATCCGCTCGGGCGCGACGGGGCTTTCATCTGATGAAAATTCCGCGCAGGAGAAAAAGCCCGTTTCGGCCTTGCGGGCTTTAAGCGCCTCGATGCGGGACCGGACATCGATCACGGGCTTGCGGGCGGATACGGCCTCGATGATTTTCCTGAGCCCCGTCCCGGCGTCCGAGACCGCGCCGATCTCGACGGGGTACGTCCATCCCACGTTGAGCGGCTCGATATCCATCTGGATTATTTTCTGTCGCGAGGGATTGATAAAATCCGGTGAAAGCATCCGCGTGTTTTCGGGGGAGAGCCCCGTTCCCACGGCGAAGAGAGTATCGGCCCCCATTATCTTTTCATTCGCGATTCTCTGCCCGATGCCGCCCATCGTGCCAAGGGCGAGGTCGTGCGTTTCGGCGATGGCGCTTTTACCCATGAAGCTCGTCGCCACGGGAATGCCCAGGAGTTCCGCGAGTTCGCGGAGCTCGTCGTACGCCCGGGAGCGGTGAATGCCGGCGCCGGCGATGATGACCGGCTCCTTTGCCCGGATGAGCAGGTCGGCGATGCTCCGGGCGGACTCCGTATCGACGCATGGCAGCGGTGTGTTCAGGTGGCCCGCAGCGGGATACAGCCGCGGATTCACCGTGTCCGTATCGACCTGCGCGGCGAACAGGTTCATGCGCGCGCAGACGCACACCGGACCCGGGCGCCCCGTCATGGAGTGTTTCACCGCGAGGCGGATTCCGTGCAGCACCTCGTCGGGGCTGTTGGCGAAGCTGGTGTACTTGGTCATCGAGCGCATGATGTTCGGCAGGTTGAACGATCCGTACTCGCCGGTCCCGTTCTGCCACGGCCCGTGCAGGGTCAGCCCGCTATAATCGCTGGTATCGGTGATGACGATCAGGGGAGAGCCGCCCAGGTACGCCTCCAGGATTCCGAACGCGGCGTTGGAGGCGGCCCACGCCCCCTGCGCGATCACGGCCGCCGGTTTCCCCGTGAGCCTTCCGTGCATATCGGCCATGCACGCCGCCGCGCCCTCGTGCCGCGCGAGCACGCTCGTGATCCTGTCCCGGTGCTGGTACAGCGCGTCGTACAGGAACAGCGCGCCGCCCCCGGGAACCCCGAACACATGGTCCACCCCGCATTCGATGAGCGTCTCCACCACGGCGTTGTTAAGCGATTGCATCATGATGCTCCTCCCGCCTCATTTTTTCTCTTTCACGATTTTGAAACACTCCGCCGCCACCTCGAGGGTCCTGTCGATGTCCGCCTGCGAGTGTCCCAGGCACACGAACCAGTTGTGATGCGGGTGCAGGAACACGCCGCGCCTGGCCGCCTCGCCGCAGAACAGCCGGTTCACGGAAAAATCCGCGTCGTTTTCGAACCGCATGAAGGGCATCACCGGGTGCCCGGTATAGTGAACGGCCATACCCGCGGCCTTCGCCTGGGCGAGCATTCCGTCCCTGAGCTTCACGCCGGTATCTAAGAGCTTTTTAATGACGCCGTCGCGGTTGATGATGTCGATAGTCGCGATCGAGGCCGCCATGGGGACCGCGGCGAAAAAATGCGTTCCGGTGAAGTACACGGCCTCGGCCGCCGCCTTGAAGGCGGCCTTGCCGGTGATGGCGGAGATGGGATAGCCGTTCGCCATGGCCTTCCCGAAGCAGACGATGTCCGGGTCGCACCCGTAGTAGCAGTGCGAGCCGTTTTCGTGGAGCCGGAACCCGCAGCGAATGTCGTCCATGATGATGACGATGCCTTCCTTTCTGCAGAGCGCCTCCAGGCCGCGGTAGAATTCCGGGTCCGGCAGCACCTGGTCCGCCATGGCGGGGTGATGATGCGGCGTGAGCATGACGCCGGCGATATCGCCCTTGTGTTCGCCGATAAGCCTTGAGAGCCCGTCGCGATCGTTGAAGTTGAACGAATGCACGTGCGCACGGTACTCCTCCGGAACGCCGGCGGCGCTGTGGGAGCACCAGAAGTGCGCCCCGTTGTAGGCCCCGTTGATCGTGATAATCGTTTTCCTCCCCGTATGCCGGCGCGCGACCGATGTCGCGTAGGTGGTGACGTCGGACCCGTTCTTGCCGAAGGCGGTCCAGTCCATGCCGCGGACCTGTTTCACGAGCACCGCGGCGAGCTCGTTCCACCGGTCCGTGGGCAGGGTGAAGGACTCGCCGCGCTTCATCTGCTCAATGGCAGCCTCGTCCACCTCGGGGTTGCACATGCCGAGCACGTTGGTGCCGAAGGAGCACATGTAGTCGATGTACTCGTTGCCGTCCACGTCCCATACGTGGGAGCCCTTCCCGCGGGTAAAAAAGCACGGGTACGAGCCGAAGGTCAGGAAGTGCGGGCTCCTGGGCCCGTAGATGCCGTTAGGCACCATCCTCTTCGCGTCCTCGAACATCTTGTACGATTTTTCGAAAGAATAGAGTTTCATGGGGCGTCCTCCTTGTCTATTTGTTGACCCTGCTTCCCGCCGTGCATCTTTTCCCTATAATTAATCACTCCCTATCTCAGGAGATAGGGGATCTCGACCCGCAACGCCTTGTGCGGACACTCGATCTCGCAGGGAAGGCAGAACCAGCAGGTGCGGTATTTCCCGTAGGCCTGTCCGCAGGAGATGCAGCGCCGCGCCTCCTTCCGCGCGGTCTCTTCGTCGAGGCACTGCTCGATTTCCGTGAAATCCCCGCGCCCGGTGAATTTTCTCCCGGGTATGCTCACGCGCTCCCGCGCGACATCGTTCTCCGTCACTATCTCGAATTTCGTTTCGACGGGACCCCGGTACGCGCGCCCGTAACGCAGGTGCTCCCCCGAGAGGAAGCGATGCGCCGATTCCGCAGCGCGTCGTCCCGACGCCATGGCCTCCACTACGGAACCGGGTCCGCCGGCCATGTCGCCGGCACAGAACAATCCCTTCTCCATGGTTCCCATGGTCAGCGGATCGAAGACGATTTTCCCATCGCGGGCGATGCCGATCTTCCCAAAAAAATCCAGGTCCGGCGACTGGCCCGCGGCGATTATGACCGATTCGGCCTCGACCGTTTCGACGCGGCACGAATCAAACCGGGGGCTGAATCGCCCGTCCCCGTCGTACACGCGTACGCAATGCACGAACTCCACGCCGCGTACCATCCCGCGTTCTGATAAAAATCGAACCGGTCCCAGAGAATTGACCACGCCGACGCCTTCCCCGCGCGCGCCCGCGATCGCCCATTTGAACGCGGGCATCTCGCGCTCCGATTCGAGTGAAACGATCGTCACGGAACCCGCCCCCAGCCGCAGCGCCGATTGCGCCGCGTCCACCGCCGCGTTCCCCCCGCCGATAACGACGACCCGCCCGTTCAACGCGGGTTGGTTGCCCGAACGAATCGCCTTCAAAAAGGGGAGGGCATGATGCACGCCCTGCAGGTCCTCGCCTTCGATCCCCAGCCGTGTGTGCCCCGCCGAGCCCGCGGCGAGTATGACCGCCCCGAATTCCCGGCGCAGGGAGCCCATTCCGTCGGTATCGATACGCGTACCGCATTTAAAGACCACGCCCATGCGTTCCAGCAGGCCTATCTCATCGCGCAGCACGTTCGCGGGAAGCCGGAATTCGGGAATGGCCCACCGGAGCATTCCCCCCGGTTCGGGTTCCGCGTCGAAGACGACCGTTTCGTGTCCGTGCGCACGCAGTTCGTACGCGGCCATGAGTCCCGCGGGCCCGGAGCCAATGATCGCGGCCCTTTTGCCGGACACAGGCTCCATGCGGGGCAGGGGCGCCGCGGTTCCCGGGAAGCGGTCCGCCAGGTAGCGCTTGAGAGCCCGTATTCCGATACTCTCGCTTCCTATCGCGGCATGATGGCACCCCGCCTCGCAGGGCTGCGAGCACACGCGTCCCAGTATGCCGGGGAAGGGCAGCGTCTCGCGGACGAGCTCGATCGCTTTTTCCTCTTCACCGCGCGCGATCAACCGGACGTAGCCCTGCGCGTTGACCCCCAGGGGGCACGCCTGCCTGCACGGCGACAGTTTCAACCGGAGGTTGTCAACCGGGCATTTCTCCACGCAAATGCCGCACGCCACGCATTTGTCGCGGTCGACGACTATATTGTCCGAAAGGGCAGTCAATAAATTGATCCCGCTCACCGTGCGCCCTCCTGAAGTCTGACGATGTCTTTCAATGTAATTTTAACGTCGCGCGGCTCCGTACCGCGCGAGAGGACGACATGCTTTACCCAATCCGAATCGTTCCGTTCGGGAAAATCGGTCCGGTAGTGCCACATGCCCCATCGGCTTTCCCTGCGCGCCTTGGACGCATGGGCGCTCAGGTCGGCGCACTGGATGATGTTTTCAATCTCGTAGACCTTGAAAAGATCATGGACGTCGCGCACCTGGACGATTTCCACGAGCTCCTGCCGGAAGCGCTCCATCCACCACAGCGCGCGGTTCAGCTTGTATTCGTTTTTCGGGGGGACGATATAATCGTTTATGATCCGGCGGACCTTGTACTCGAACTCCTCCACCGGCACCGGGTTCGCCCCCTGGTCGAACCGTGCGTCGCGGCTCCTTATCGCCTCGCGTACCTGGCCGTCGTCGTATTCGGATTTTTCCACACCCTGTGCATATTCGGTCGCGCTCTCGGCCGCGATCTCGCCGAACACGAAGGCGCCGGTGAGGTGCCCGCGCGCCACGAGCGAGGTGTCCCCCGCCGCGTAGAGTCCCGGCACCGAGCTTGCCGCGTGCTCGTCGACGCGCACCCCGGTGAGCCCATGCCCCCCGCAGAGAAAGCATTCCGTGGGCCAGAGCTCGATCTCGCCCGTGCGAAAGTTCACGCCGCGTCCCTCGTAGAAGCGCTCCTGCACGGGGCGCTCGGTGGTGAAAAGTATTTCTTCGATCTCGCGTATGCGCTGCTCGGGCAGGTGGCTCATGAGTATGCGCATGGGACCGCTGCCCTCGCGGTGGTGATCCACAAGCATGGACTTTATGGATGGGTGTTCCCTGCTCTTGTCGAACCCGAAGGCGTTGAGAAGCTTCGCGCCCCTGGTCAACGTGATGTAGAGCAGCGGCGCGTTGATGTCCTTGACAATGTAATAGATGAGGGTGTATTCGAACCCGCTCAGCTCCGCGCCGGCGCGGTAGGCCAGGCAATAGCCGTCGCCGGTGTTGCCCGGGTAATCGTACACGCCGTAAAGGTAGCCGTTGTTCGGAAGGCCGAAGCGCGCCGTCCCGCCCGCGGTAAGGATGACCGATTTCGCGGCGCAGGCGATGATCTCGCCGGTGCGCACGTTGATCCCCACGGCCCCCGCCGCACGCCCGTCCACCGTGAGAAGCTCGAGCGCCATCGTGCGGTTAAGGACGCGCACATTCATGTCGCGCAGGTGGCGCGCGAGTATCGTCTTGAGTTCCGGCTCCTTCATGGTGACGCAGAAGCGTCCCTTCGGGTGCACCTGCAGCACCTCGTACTGTCCCTTTGCGTCGACCGGGAAGCACACGTTCCAGTTTTCCAGTTTTTTAAGCATGTCCCAGCTGCGCTGCGCCATGCGGTAACTGGGCGGCTCGTCCAGGATATCCTCGCATGCCATACGGCTGGCCTCGACGTACAGCTCGGGGGTCGATATACCCGGCACCGCGACGATATTAAGCGCGTCCATTCCGCGCGCGATGCACCCGGAGTACGTGACGTCGCCCTTTTCAAAGATCACCACCTCCTGCGAGGGATCCATCTCCTTGGCGCGGATCGCCGCCATGGCGCCCGCGCTCCCCCCGCCGATGATGAGTACGTCGCAGCGAATTTCCGGAAAATCTTTATTCATGGTATCTCCGCATCGGAACCCCGAAACGCGTCCGCGCAATCCGGATCTGTTCCGGAAGACGCGACGGTTCCTCTCCTAAATCTCGGTGAATATTTTATACCCGGAGGTGACACAATAGCTCCGGCGGTATTCGTAGGGTACGCTCTTATAGGTGAATGAAAGCATTTCAATGGTGAGAAGGGGTTCGCCCTCCGCGATTTTCAACAGGCCCGCTGTCCGGGCATCGGCAGGCGCCGCGCCATACAGTTCGTGGTTCCTAATGGTGGGAAGCCCGTAGTTTTGCTCAATAGTTTCGTAAAGAGTGCTCTTCTCCAAGCGCCCGGCGGGCATACGGTCGAGGTCCTTGAACAGCTTTTTGGGCAGATATGATATCGAATAGACGACCGGCGCTCCCCCCGAGAGAAAGAGCCTGGTCAGCTCGAACAGGCGTGCTGAGCCCGGGATTCCCAGGTACCTGTTTGCCGGATCGAAGCCCGGCACCTCGCGTATGCCCAGCAGCTTCACCTCGAGGTCCGCCACCTCGTCGTTGAATTCCCGGACCATCCGGTAATACCGCAGGCTCCCCCGTTTCAGGGTGCTTCCCCCGACAAAGGTGCCCTTTCCCTGCACGCGGTGAAGATATCCTTCCCCCGCGAGGTTTCCCACGGCCTTTTTCACCGTCCCGATGCTGATTCTATATTCCTCCGCGATGAGCCGCTCCGAGGGGATCGCCTCGCCCGGCTTCCAAAGTCCGTCCTCGATCTTCCTGCGCAGCGCCTCCTGGAGCCGGTAGTAGGCGGGCAGCGGTGTATTGATTTCCTGTAAAAGTTCCTGTTCCGATAGCGACATCATGAATCCCCCCACAACCTCCGATAATGTAAGTCATATATATGAGTAGATGTCTATATAATAGGGCGTGTTTTGTCAACTCAAAATCATCGAAACACGTCGTGCAATTCGAAGGCGAATCGGCGTGGCGCTACGGAATGGGAAAGGTGGGGCGCCCGCACTCTCAGGCATGCCCGCCATATCGCGCTTGCCCCGGCGCGTAAATTATGCTATGCCATGCAATAAATTCGCATCGTGTCCGTCCCTATAACCATGAACAATATGAAAAGCCATCCCGGAATCGCGGAGTTTTTTAAAAGCGAATACGCGGCAATGGTCGCGTTCGTCCGCAGGCGTATCGACGACGCGGCCGATCGGGACGTCGAGGACGTGGTTCAGGACGTTATGATGCACATCTTCGACGCGGCGGACGTCACGCGGCCGATCGAGAACCTTTCGGCGTACGTGTACCGGTCGCTCCGCAACAGGGTCATCGACCTTCTCCGGGGGAGAAGGAACGACGTGTCGCTGGATGCGTCAGGCGGGGGGGAAGGAAGCGTTTCCCTGGCGGATGTGCTCTACGACGCGCGGTATGATACGGCCGCGGAATTCGAGCGGCACGAAGTCCTGGACAGGGTATTCGAGATCATCGACGACCTTGGCGAGGATGAAAAGGCGCTCATCATTCTCACGGAATTCGGGGGGAGGTCGTTCCGGGACCTGGCGGAGGAGTGGGGCGAGCCGGTGGGTACGCTCCTCTCGCGGAAGTCGCGGGCGCTCGCCAAGATCAGGAAGAGGCTTTTCGACGAGTATTGGGATGAAGAGGAGGATTAAGATGCGAAGAGGGCATGGATTCGGAATATTCAGGATCGCGGCTATGGCCATCGGCGGACTCGCACTAGCCGTACTCGTAGCGTTCGTGTTCGGGTATGTTGTCATGTGGCTGTGGAATTACCTTATGCCGGGGCTGTTCGGGCTGGGGACGATCGATTACTGGCAGGCGTTCGCCATGGTTGTGCTCGCAAAGCTGCTGTTCGGATCGCACGGCGTGCACGGTCGGGGAAAGCACGCGTGGGGTCGTCATCATGAATGGGTCGCGATGAGGCACGCACATCGGCGCGGGGGCGACAGGGAGGACTGGAAATACTATGGCGATTTCTGGAGGGAAGAGGGCCGCAACGCCTTCGATGAATACGTGAAGAGGATCAAGTCCGGCGATAAAAAGCCGGAATGATCCGCGGGAATTGATTCATTGCGCCAAGGGCCGCCCGGCATCACGCCGGGGGGCCATTTTTATTACGGCCGAAGCTTTTAAAGCTATATCGCTTATCGGTAGTGGAAAAAACGCTCCCCCCATACCCCCCCGGCGGGGGCAAAGACATCTGCTTATGGTAGAATATGCATATTCTACCGATTGCTGAAGTCCCCCTCCGGGCGCCGCACTGAGCTTGTCGAAGTGGGATTTAGGGGGAGGTGGCCGCGCTGGAAATAAATTTCCATCGCGGCCTTCCCGTCCGACGAGCAGCGGGTATTATCGGACCCCCGCCTTCGCCTCCATCGCCTCGATCTCGCGCAGGATCTCGTTGTATCGCTTCTCGTTAAGCGGATAATAATAGAGGAACACGAGCGCAACCACGAACATGACCATGGGGATGGGGCCCAGGAGCAGGCGAATTCCCCACTGCGCCGACTCGGGCTGTGCCACGGCCTGATTCCCGGCGGGGAGAAGGTAGCCCGTGAGTGAGAGCACGAGCCCCGTGATGAGGAGCGCGACGGCTTGGCCGATCTTGATGCAGAAGACCCACATGCCGTAGAACGCCCCCTCCTTTTTCTTGCCGGTGAGCAGGTAATCGTACTCGATCGCGTCCGGCACCATGGCGTAGGGGAGCGCATAGGTGAACCCGAAGCCGATGCCCATGAAGAACATGACGCCGAACGAGAAGACGGCGGGTTGGGTATGGCCGAACGTGTAGAGCACCATCTGCGTAACGCCGATGAAGGCCATGCCGATCCCGTACACCGCCTTTTTGCCGATGCGCTTCGAGAGGAGCACGCTCACCGGGATGAAGAGCATCGCCGTGACGAGCAGGACAAGGAGCGCGATCGTGGTGAGAGACTCGTCATGGTGAATGTACTTGAAAAAATAAATGGCGATACCGCTCACGAGCGTGATCGCGATGATGTGGAAGGTGTAGGTGAGGGCGATGAGCACGTAGGGCCTGTTCTTGAACACGCGCAGGTACGTTTCGAAGAAACCCTCGGTGGGGATTCCGTGCTCGAGCCGGGGTTCGCGGACGGTGACGACCGTGGCGAGCGCGGTGACCATCATGAGGAATCCGAAAAGCGTACCCAGGGCGACGAAGCCCGTGGTCTTGTCGGGAAAGAGGCCCACGATGGGGAGCGCCGCGCCCGCGCCCAGGAGCGTGCCGATCACCGCGAAGCCGAACCGGTATCCGTTCAGGGCGGTGCGCTCGTGGTAGTCCGTGGTGAGCTCGGGCGTGAGCGAGGTGTAGGGAATGTTGACCGAGGCGTAGGCCGTGTTCAGCAGGCAGAAGACGACCGCGCCCCAGGCGAACAGGAGGGTCTGGTGCTCGGCCGGGTTCCAATCAGCGCCGGCGAAGAGCGACGGGTTGGCGAACATGAAGCCCATCGTGACGAACAGGGGAACGGAGCCCCAGAGCATCCAGGGGCGGCGCCGGCCCATCCCGCTCACGGTGCGGTCCGATAAGAATCCGACGGTTGGGTCCATCACCGCGTCCCAGATCTTCCCGATCATGATGATGAGTCCCGCGAGTCCCGCCTCGATCCCGACAGTATCCGTGAGGAAGTTCAATAAGAGAAACGCGATCGCCGTGAAGAAAAGATTGCCGCCAAGGTCGCAGACCCCGAAGCCGACCTTCACCTTGAGAGAAAGTTTTTCACCCGCCATGTACCGCCTCCTGGGGGCGCGGATATATATCCGCGCTTTAAAAGTTTCCGCCGGTTCCCCGAAGGCGCGGATATATATCCGCGCCTTCGGGGAACCGGACATGTCTCACAATCCGATCCTGTGATGCTCGGCCTGGACCCGTTCGCACCAGCTGCCCACGTTCCAGTCCCCGAACACCCCCATGCCGCCGCGCTCGTCGTCCCCGTAGTAGACGGGAACGTGCACGAGCGAAAGCCCGTTATGCGAAAACGCCTGTTCAAGGGCGGATTTGAGCTCGCCGATACTGCTTCCGCCGGGGAGCGCCCTCACGCCCTTCACGGAGCCGGCCCAGGCCACATAGTCGACCTCGACCGAGTCCGCCGTCTTGTACGCGTTCCCGTACTGCGCCTTCTGGAGCCCCGCGATCGCGGCCATGCGCCTGTTGTCGAAGAGCACGATGCAGCCGCGCGTCCCGTGCGCGGTCGCGTCAATGAGTACCTGGGGATTCATCGTGAAGCTCCCGTCGCCGCAGAAGGCGACCGCGTAGCGGCCCGCGAGCCCCACGCCCAGGAGCGCCGATGCCGCGAAGCCCATGTAGGACGAGCCCGTATCGGTGAGGGTCATGCCCTCGCGATGGTCTTCCACGATCTGGAAGCCGTTCGCCTGCACGTCGCCGGCGTCGAATATCTTGAGCGCGCCCGCGGCGTCCGCGAAATCGCACACGGCCTTTATGGCCGCGGGCTGGGTGAGGACCGGGCGCCCCCATACCTCGTCGTGAAGCACGGGGCAGTCATAGCGCGCGTTGCGGAACGCGATCCACTCGGCGCGTTTGACCAGAATGGAGCGGGACCATTCGGACCGCCCGTCGGCGGGGGCGAATCCCCGCGATTTGAGCACGCCTATCCACCGGCGCAGGTTGAGCTTCGCGTCGCCGGGGACGGGCACGCCCCGGTTGTAGTGCGCGGCGTGCGCGGGCTCGATGTTGAAGTTTATGATCGCGCGCGCGTTTTTCCACGCGGTGCCGGACGAGTCCCACTGGCAGACGGCGCGCGCGCCCACGACGACGACGAGGTCCGCCTCGTTCATCGCGAAATTTCCGGAGATAGACCCCTTGGATCCCCCCACGGTCATATAGCGCGGGTTCGCGCTTGAAACGATTCCCGATGCCGACGGGCCCGCGACGATCGCGGCGTCCAGGAGTTCGGCGAGGTCCGCGATTTCCGGGCCGCATCCGCGCGCGCCCTGTCCGATCTTTATGGTCACGCGCCGTGCTTCCCGGGCCAGCGAGGCCGCTTCCAGGAACGCGTCCTCGTCGGCGCAGGCGAGACGGCGCGGGACGTATGCGCCGGACAGTTCGAGGAGGTTGAAGTTTTTCAAGATCGCGGGCTGCACGTTCATGGGCGCGAGCAGGAAGCAGGGCCGGTTGAATCCCTCTCCGTTCACGGCAACCGCGCCCGCCCTGAGGGCCGCGACGACCGACCACGGTTCGTAGAGCGCGCGGGCGCACCCCATGACGCCGGTCATTTTAAGGAAAAGCCCCTGCTCGTCGCGGGGGATCTGCTGCATGTTGAAGCCCTCGTTGTGGGTCGTCTCGTCGCCGTAGATATGGTAGACCCCGGCGCCGTTGGATGCCGCGCACAGCGATCCCGCGAACGCGTGCATCGCGCCCGGACCAATGGAGGTGATGACCGCGGAGACCTCGCCGGTGATCATGCGCAGCGCCGTGGCCGCGTGCGCGGCCGCGGTCTCGTGGCGGACGTTCCAGGTTTTCACGAGGCCCGCGTCCTCGTATACGCGCAGCGCCTCGGCGATATCAGTGGTGCCGTGGCCGAATACGGCGAAGTATTTCGTCACGCCCTGTCGAAAAAGACCCAGCACGATGGCCTCGGACACGCTCAGGTCCTGGAATTGTGAAAGCCCGCCCGATTCGACGGCGCGCTCGATGGTTTTGTGGCGGGCGATCGTTTGAGCGCGATGCATTCGTTCGTTCATGTTTGGGTATCCGTGTTATGAATAATGATCGGGGTAGCCCGATTCGCGTATTGCGGTTGGCCTGCCCGTCCGTCCGTAGCGGTTGGCCTGTGTAGAGACGCGATTAATCGCGTCTCTACACAGGCCAACCGCGCGCCCCCGGCGCTACCTCCGGTAATATTTTTCCAGCACTGCGCGCAGCCCCTCGTCCGCGATCGTACCCGGATCCAGGATTTCCTTCACCCCGGGAAATTCGAGCACCGGGCGAACGATGGTTTCCGGGAAAACGGTGAGTATATCGGCGAAGCCCCGGTGCGCGTCGCGGGAAACCTGGGCGAGCGTCGCGCGGCTCGCGCGCTGGGACTTCTGGCGGTGTTCGGGGTAGCCGCTCCCGGCCTCGTCGCTGAAAAGCTGGTCGAAGATGAGCCGGAAGTTGATGTCCCCGGCCCACCCGTAGCCGAACAGCATGGGAATGGAAGCGCAGTTGCCGCCGTTGATCCGGGAAAAAAGCCACGCCTCCGCGGGGGCGGAGATAAGCCCGCAGAAGACGTTCGGATACTGCATCACCGAATTGAGAAACCCCTGGCCGGTCCCGCAGCCGCCCACCACGAAATCGGCGCGCCCCGCGTTCAATAATAATGCGGCGAGGAAACCGGTGTGGATGTAGGTAAGCTCCGGGGCGGCGCCGGTTTTTTTCATCCCCGCGTTTATAAGCTCGTACCCGCGCCCCTGAAGCGCGGCCATAACGTCGGCGCTTCGGTCTCCGGCGCTTGTTTCGTTGATTACGGCGATTTTCATAACAGTACTCCTCGTGGTAAAGGACTCAAACTGGGTGCCCTCTAAGTATGCGCGCTTTTAAGAAGTGCTTCAGGGAAAGGGAGATGTGGGGATGGTTGAGATTGAGGAGATATAAGAATAATTATTAAATCCGTGATATCCGTCCCCATCTCCCTATCTCGTCAATCTCCCCATCCCCCTTTCCGTTTTTGTTTATAGCGCTCTTTCTATTCCAAGTAGGCTTCGCGCCTCGTCGGGTGTCGCGACCTCGCGACCCAACTCGCGCGCGAGCCGAACGATGCGCTCGACGAACTGCGCGTTGGAGTGCGCGGCCTCGTGCTGCCGGTATACAACGTTGTCCTCGAGGCCCACGCGCACGTGCCCCCCGCAGAGTATCGACATGGTGTTCATCGCGAGCTGGCACCTCCCGATTCCGCTTACGTTGAACACGGCGCCCTCGGGAAGCTGGTCGATCATCGCGACGAGATTTTTCGGGGTGCCCGGAAAGCCGCCCATGCCGTTCACGCCCATGACGAGGTTCACATACCATGGCTTTTTAAGAAGGTTTTTCGAGACGAGGTTTGCGACCTCGCCGAACATGGAGGGATTGTATACCTCGAGCTCCGGCTTTATGTTCCGATACAACATCGCGGCGGCGAATGCCTCGATCTCGGAGCGAAGGTTCTGGAATCCCACCTCGATGCCACGGTAAAAGAACACCACCGATCCCGTGTTGAGCGACGCGGATTCCGGATTCGCCTCGAGGCTCCTGATACGACGTTCGATGGGGATTCCGGGACCGCCGGTGGTATTTTGGATCACCAGGGGACAGCGCGCGCGGATGCCCTCGTTGATGCGTGCGAAGATGGCCGGGTCGCCCGCGCCGCGGCCCTCGGGGTCGCGCGCATGGATATGCACGATCGCCGCGCCCGCGTTGAAGCATTCGATTGCCGCCTGGATGATTTCCTCCGGCTGCTCGGGGAGGGCGGGGTTCGCCTCCTTTCCGTGTATGCCGCCGGTGAGCGCGGCCGTTATGATCAGTTTTTCCATTCTTCTGTCTCGCTAATTCTTTTTCCGGGCGAACAGGATCATTTCGCCGCGGCGGCCTCTATGCTCGTTTTAATGTAGTCGTCCGGCACGGCCGGTACGAACACGCAGGCGATCATGAGCGGCTCGGTTCCCGTGTTAAGGGTTTTATGAAGAATGCCCGGAGGCGCGTAGAGCGACGCCCCCGGCTTAAGATCGTATTCCTCGCCCGCGAGCCATGCCTTTCCCCGCCCCGAAATGAAGATCATGAGCTCGCCGGATTCCGCGTGCGTATGCGTATCGGTGCAGCCGCCGTCGGGCGCGAGAGTGGAGACGATAAGCGAAAAGCCGCTTACGTCCGGGTGCGTTTCCGGCGAAAGGGCGATCTTGAGCTCCCTTTCGAAGGGCCTTCCCACCTTCGATCCGGATATCGTGGAAAAATCGACGAATGGCATGGCACTGTCTCCCGTGGAATTGTTGTTGTAATATATGCAATAGCATTGTATATTTGTCAATACAATTATCGGGACTCTTTTTTGTTGACGCGCCGGGCCCGCGTGCGAGAATCGCGGGGAATCGGAACGCATCGGGCGGAGGGGGAAGGCAATGGCGCAGACGACGATTCAATCGCTCGACCGGGGTATACAGATACTCCGCATAATCGGCGGGGCGGAAAGCCCCCTCTCGCTTTCGGAAATATCGGCCCACTTCGCCCTTGACCGCTCCACCGTGTTCAGGCTCGTGGGAACGCTCGTCAAGCACGGACTGGTGCACCAGGACGACGGGAGCAAGCGCTACAGCCTGGGGGCGCGGATTATCGAGCTTTCCGGCGCATTCGGCGAGCAGGCGCACCTGGACCGCGTGCAGCCACTGCTGAGAAGGATATGCGCGGAGACGCACCAGAACGCGCACCTTGCGCTGCTGGACCGCGCCGAGGTCGTGTTCGTGGCGGTGGAACAGCCGCGCCGCGGAATGAGTATTCACGTGCCGGTGGGCACCAGGGAGCCCGCGTTTTGCACGGCGCTCGGGAAGGCCCTTCTCGCGTTCCTGGGAAAGAAGGAGCTTGCGCGCGCACTCGCCGCGACGAAATGGACGCGCTACACGAGGAAGACGATAGGCACCCTGGAAAAGCTGAAGAAGGAGCTTGCGACGGTGCGCACGCTCGGGCTTGCGAAGGACATCGAGGAATACAGGACGGGCATCGTCTGCTACGCGGCCCCGGTGAGGGACCGCCGGGGAGAGGTTCGTTATTCCATAGGCATCTCGGGCCAGTGCGATATAATGCGGCCGCACGCGAAGTTGTACAGCGGGATCATCCGGGATGCCGGCAGGGAAGCGTCCCTGATGCTGGGCGCCGCGGACCCGGAAAATTGAGCGGGTCCGCGGGGCGCGCCCGGCGCTAGATCCCGAATGCGCCGCGCAGCTTCAACGCCTCTTCGCTTTTTCCCTCGATCTTGAGCTTGCCCTGGATAAATGCCGTCTCGATGCGCTTCTTACCCAGCAGGATGGCCGCCCATGTGCCCGCCGGCGCGCGGAGTGTGAACACGGGCGCATCGGGAAGGGCGCCCTGGGTCACGGTGAGCCTGCCCGATGCGACACTCATCGCGAACCTGGTGCCGCCGGCGTTTCCCTCCGGCAGGAGTTCGATACCGAAGACGCACGACCAGTCCTTGACTCCCTCCGGCTTAAAGCGCGCGGCGAGATCCAGGGTGAGGCTTTTCCCCTGCGCCGCGAATTGCGCCGTGCCGCCGGCCAGTCCCAGGCGTTCGAGCAGTCCCTTGCGCGGCGAGCTTTCGCGGCGTTCCCTGGCGATGCGCCTGCGGTGATAGCGCGCGGGAAATCGCGCATCGAGTTCCTCGGGAAACACCTCGCGGCGTTCGTGCGATGATTTCTGCAGGGCGAGCGAGAAGCGGAGCACGTCGCGCGCCTGGGCCCCCGAAAGGCGAACCTCCTCCCGGCCGCGCAGTGCGGCGATAAAATTGCGCGTCGCGCCGATAAATCCATCGGCCCAATCGCTTTTTACGCCGTTAAAGTGCTTCCACCCCTTCGAGGTGAAGAGACTCACCGGCGGCCCGCCGTGCACGAGCCCCGTGCAGCGCCGGATGAAGACGATGCCGCGGGTTCCGTGCACTTCGATCCACTCGTCGTTCGCGTAGTACTTGGAAGGAATGGTGAGTTCGTGGGCGTGATTGAAGGTGCAGCGGCCGTAGGCCTTGCGCCCGGCATGTTTCCACATCATCACCGCGGGAGAATCGATCACGCCGTCCAGGGAATCGATCCACGCCGTGACCCGCTCGGCGGGGCCCAGGAGGGTGTACGCGGCGGTCCAGAGATGGTGCCCATGGTCGAAGGTCTGAAGCCCCCGCATGCCGCCCTTCTCCTGGTTTTCCTTGAGACGCCACTCCCATGATGAGGGCGGTACCGCCCATCCGCCGGAGCCGCTGGCCATCATGATGCTTAAATTTTCAGGCTCGCCGATATCCCCATTGTCGATCATCTTTTTCGCCAGAAGTATGGGCGGGTAAAAGGCGTAATTATCGGTTACGCGGAATATGATGCCTGCCTCCGCGGCGGCCGCGATCATGCGGTCTGCAGAGGCGAGGTCGACCGTCATCGGTTTCTGGAGCGCGATATGCTTCTTTGCGCGCGCGGCGTCGATAGTCATTTGTTCGTGCGCCGCGTGCGGGGTGAGTATCTCGACGGCGTCGATCGCGGGGTCGGCGAGCATCTCCCGGTAATCCGTAAAGAGCTTCACTGCCTTCCATCCCTTTTGCCTTCGGCGCGCGCTATCCGCGTTCGAATCGCAGACCGCGTAGATGCGCGCGTCCGGGTTGTTGCGGTAGCCCGGGTAATGGAGGTCCGCGATGCGTCCACAGCCGATGATGCCGATATTGATCTTGTTCATGGTCACCCCCGCGCTTATTTCGATCGTACGCCCGCGGCCGGTCTGAATCAATGTGCGCCGCGATACGGCCCGTTCTGAAGGCGTTGTTATATATGCAATAGCATTGTATATATGTCAATCGCTAAAAATATAGGCCCGGCCCGCGGGACGGGCCTGACGGAATTTGGGGGTGGGCACCTGCACACCGTCAAAAAAAGCGCTTATAATTTAAAGCAAAAACGTATCAGAGGCATGCACGAGCTAAATAACCAGATATGGAGCAGGTCATGCCTAGAACAACCATGAATATTCACCTGGCAGAGTGGATTAAAATATCCTGGGTCGCTGCCCGTCTTGCGAAAACGAAACGCGAGGTAATAATAATGCTTCTTGCCCGGCTGATGCCGGAACTGGAACAATTGCAGGGAGAATTTACCACGGTGAAATATCAGGAAGATGACCCCGAGGGGTGGTGGCATCGTTATACTATTCTGATCAGGTCCGATGAGTTGGAGTTCTGGTCGAATATCCGCAGGCTGTGTAAGTTGTCGCTTTCGAATCTGATTGCCATGGCGGTAGAAAAGCATTGGGGAAGATTGTTGGAAGAACAAACGCAAGAAATACATAAGTATGTACGTTTTATTCAGTACAAAGTCCTCAGGGGAGGCAATTTTGGTCTGATGGTATGTGGTTATATACTACAGCAGAGAGAAAACGCACCAAACCAACCCAAAAATTCGAAAAACATCAGAAAATATATATCAACCATGTCAAAACTGTGAGATACAGCACAGAAATAATCGGTGGACTCCTTTCTCGCCTTCCTCTAGTATCGGCATGTGCAGGAAACGCTAAGGAATTCCAGAAACAAGTCTCTATTCAAAGGCGCGGAGACCTCCTCGGATAGAACTCTTTCCAATCTCCGTCGCGAACAATCACGCGCAGGTGGATATGACGCTTAAGGCGGTAATTTTCGACATGGACGGGGTGCTGGTCGACAGCGAGCCGTACCACTATGAAGCCGAGACGCTCATTTTCGGGGAACTCGGCATATCGGTCCCGGATGCGGTGCGTAATTCTTTCGTGGGCATGTCGGGAAGAAAAATGTGGGAATCGATTCGGGATCGCTATTCTTTGTCCAGTACCGTCGAGGAGCTTCTCGGTTTCGACAGGGAGCTCAGGCTCCGGTATTTTTCGACCGTAAAATCCATGGTTCCGATACCAGGCGCCACGGAGCTATTGCGTGATTTAAGGGCGCGGGGCATCCGGACCGGACTCGCGTCATCGTCAATACGGGAACTCATCGCGCTGATAACGGGCGCAACCGGGCTCGATCTTTACTTTGACGTTGTAGTGAGCGGGGAAGAGGTCGCGCACGGAAAACCCGCTCCCGATATCTTCATCAGGGCGGCGGATATCCTTGGCGCCGCGCCGAAAGAATGTATCGTTATCGAGGACTCGGCAAACGGGGTGAAGGCGGCGAACGCTGCCGGGATGGTGTGTGTCGGATTCAACAATCCGGGGGCCAGGGGCCAGGACCTCTCGGCGGCCGATATTGTGGTTGACGGGTACGCGACACTGGACGCGGCGATACTCATGGATTTGGTGAAAATACCTTAATATACATCTCCGCCGGATTCGCCCAGCACAACGGTGCCGGTCCATATGCATTCGCGGCTTGGCTCACCCCTCGGTACCGAATCAATTTCTAATGCGGATAAGTATTCATTCGGAGAACTCTCCTCCTATTCACAAGCGCCCACGCATTCAACCGCACCGCAAGCGTATCCCCCAGGATTTCCGCGATTCAACGATTTGCGAATATGAGGCTCATATGAAAATTTTAGCAGATAGTGCACAATTTTAGGATATTGATATCAAGTGCGCTAATCTATTATATGTACAAAATTGAAGATTTGAAGAATTATTCTAATTCCAGCGCCTGGTGCAAAATGAAATCCAAATCGATTATTACTGCATTGTTGTTTATCGGACTATTCGCTGGTAAGGGCGGGGCGGACGTATTCTATCTGGAGGACGGTACGGTCTATCTCGGACAGATTAAAACTGCCGACAGCGAGGGCGTGGTCCTCGAAACTTTTGGAGAGACGGTTTCTTTGATGCCGTCGATGATCAAAAAAACAGAGTAAGATTTATTTTGCCGGACCCGTATACTATGACAAGCCGGCGTTCGACATTGGCCTTGTGAAGGGCATCCCCGTTTCCCGGATGAACCCGGATTCCCATTTTACCGAATCTTTTAATTACATCTGGGATTTTCTCCTGAAAAAGAAGCTCGCCCGGCAGATGGAATCGTTTTTTGAAAAAATATTCTTGTAACGAAACGCCTTTATCAGGAATCTGACTATTCAGACTGGTCCAGACTATGAAACAAGACAAAAATCCCGGTACGCGCGAAACCCGCGAGATATCCTTACTCCGCGCCCGTATCGCCGAACTCGAGGAAAAGGAGCGCACCCTTCGACTCGAAGTCGACGCCATCCGAAACGCCGAGCGGCAATATCACGCGCTTGTCAGTTTCGCGACCGATCTCATTTATATCACCGACATCTACGGCCATTTTACCTTCGTCAATCCTGCGTCCGCAAAGGTCACCGGTTACGCGAAGGACGAATTGCTCGGGCGCCATTTCTCGTCAATTATCATGCCCGCCTACAGGGATTCGGCGCGTGAGTTTTATATTAAGCAATTCAAGGACAAGACAAGTCTTACCTATTATGAAGTGCCTATCCTGACTAAAACGGGAGTGACGGTGTGGCTTGGAATTAATACGCAATTGACCGTCGAAAACGGCACCCTGATCGGATACCAGGCTATCGCGCGGGACATCACCGAAAGGAAGAAGACTGAGGACGCACTGCGCCTTTCCGAGGAAAAGTTCCGCCTCATATACGAGGAATCGCCTATCGGCATCGAGCTCTACGATCGCGACGGGGATCTGCTGGAGATTAATCGCGCCTGCAGGGAAATATTCGGAGTGGCGGAGAAAGAGAGCGTCGCGGGCTTTCGGTTATGGGATGATCCGAACCTCCCGGGAACGGCGAAAGAGCGGCTTTTACTGGGGGAAACGGTGCGGTTCGAGGCTCCGTTTTCCTTTGAAACGGTGAAAGAGCACCGGCTGTATCAAACCGTTAAGAGCGGAACTATTCACCTCGATGTGCTCATTACCCCGCTGGGCGGCAAAGAAGACAACGCCCTGAGCGGGTATCTCGTGCAGGTGCAGGATATTACCGAGCGGAAGGAGTACGAGGAGAAACTAAAACATTTGAGCATGCACGACGCCCTCACCGGACTCTACAACCGGGCTTATTTCGAGCAGGAAATGATCCGGCTCGACAAGGGGCGGAATCTATTGATGGGAATGATCCTATGCGACGTGGATGGGCTCAAGCTTGTTAATGATACGATGGGGCATGATAAGGGCGATGAGCTGATACGGGTAGCGGCCGCCACGATCGCTGCAGGGTTCAGGGCCGGGGACATGGTCGCGCGAATCGGCGGGGATGAATTTGCGGTCATATTGCCCGGATGCAGCGAGGAAAACGTAATCATGCTTCGTGAAAGACTGAAAAATTCGATCGGGGAGTACAATTCCGTGAATCCATCGATTCCGCTTTCCTTTTCCGTGGGAACCGCATGCAGATCGTCCGTGTCGGTGACGATGGAGGAACTTTTCAGAGAGGCCGACGAGAGCATGTACAGCGACAAACGATCCCATCGCGATGTATTCCTGGGCTCGCTGGAAAAATTCTTCGACCGATTGCACTAGAGAAAGCACGGCCCCTCAAACTAATCTCCTTCCCCCTGGTCTCCCCCCGTCTTCTCCGTGAGCACGATCTTTTCCCCGCAAATCGAAATGTAGAAGGTGTCCTCCGATTCCTCCAGGCGCTCCAGGAGCTGGAAGGAAGGGGAGCGCCTGAACTTGGCGAGAAGCTTTCCTTCGCGTACGTAGCAATAGAGCCCGCTTTTTTCCCGATAAAAGAGGGTATGGGGGGCCAGCCGCTCCTCCGTCCCCAGCGAGAGCTGGAGCACCACCTGCTCGAATACGCCGAATCCCTTGACGATGATGCCGCTCACGAACACGGGGGCGTCCTCGACCGTTATGGGATAGATGAAGCCGGCGTAACGGAGCACGAAGGTCCCGTCCCTGGTGACGTCCACGGAGCGGTTGAAGAAATCGATGATACGCTCGTTCACGAACGACTCCCCGTTGTGAAACCAGTTTCCGTCCGCGTCCAGGCGGATATCCTCGATCCCGCCGCCCGCCTCCATGATCTCGCGGATGTACTCGGGCAGCTCGGCGTAGTCTTTTCCGTTTTCGTCGTGGGTGTTCATTGTGCCGTCCCTGGATTCCATGCGGGAGAAGTTTATCAGACCCTGATCATCGGGTCGGTGAGCTTCTGGTGCTCCTCGAGCGCATAACGGTCCGTCATGCCCGCGATGTAGTCGGAGATGGTCTGCTTGAGGCCGTCGGTCGCGATGCGCGCGCGGTAAGCCCCCGAGAGCGCGGTGGGGTTCTCGTGGTAGATGCCAAAGAGGTCCCGGATGACCCGCTGCGCCTTGATGCCCATGCGCACCACGCGGTAATGCTGGTACAGGTTTTTCATTAAAAAATCCATGAGCTCGCGGCTCGCGGAAGAGACCGCGGGGCTGAAGCCGACCGCCCTGCGCGGCGCGCGACGCACGTCCTCGTAACGCCGGAACTCGAGCGCGGCGATGCTTGCCAGGGTGGCGTCGATGAGGTCCGATACGAGCAGGTTGATAATTGCGCGAATCATGGCGCTCACCAGGAGCTTTCGGCTGGAGAGCGCCTCCGGGGAAATTCCCGCCGCGCCCGCGGCCATACCCCAGATGGCGAGCCCCTGTACCTCTCCCAAATCCAGCAGGCCCGAGGATATCCCGTCGTCAAGATCGTGGTTGTTGTAGGCTATCTCGTCGGCGAAGTCGATGATCTGCGCCTCGAGCGAGGGGAGCTCGTCCGGCGCGTAGCCGGACGCCTCGGGATGGTCGTGGTACGAGGAATGCTTGATGACCCCCTCCCGCGTCTCCCAGGTGAGGTTGAGGCCGGGGAATTCCGCATAACGCTCCTCGAGTACCTCGACCACCCGCAGGCTCTGGCGGTTGTGCTCGAACCCGCCGCAGTCGGCCAGGAGCTCGTCGAGCGCGCGCTCGCCCGTGTGGCCGAACGGCGTGTGGCCCAGGTCGTGCGCGAGGGCGACGGATTCCGCGAGGTCCTCGTTCAGGCGCAGGGCCCTCGCGATGGACCGGGCGATCTGCGCCACCTCTATGGTATGGGTGAGGCGCGTCCGGTAATGGTCGCCCTCGTGATTCACGAAGACCTGCGTCTTGTACTCGAGCCTCCGGAACGCGCGCGAATGGATGATGCGCTCGCGATCGCGCTGGAACTCGGTACGGTAGGGGTGTGGGGTGTCGGCATGGCGCCGTCCGCGTGAATCGCGCGATTTCGCGGCGTACGGGGCGAGGTTCGCGTCCTCCATGTCTTGAAGCAGGTTCCTGTTGCTGGCGTCCATCTTCTCGGCGTTCCTTCCGGTATCGATTCACACTAGGCACGTTCTGCCGCGCCGTGTCCAGCAATAATTTCACGCGCCGGCACCGGACCCGCGGCCGGGGGCGAATCGGACCCCGCGATTTTTGCCCCGGGCCGGGAAAAATTTGTTCCTTGCATTTTCCCGCCCCATTCGGAACCTGATATGATTAATAGACTTGTTGCGAAACTCCCTTATGGAAGAAACCAGGAAAACAATACTACTCATCGAAGACCGGCCGGGGCCGGGCGGATCGCTTTCCATGGACCTTGAGAGGGAGGGCTATAGCGTGATAATCGCGCCCGGCGTCCCGGAGGCCCTCCACATGATACGGTCAGGCGGTTCCGGGGTCGACATCGTCCTCTTTGATATCGGATCCCGGCCGGAAACGGACGGCGTTACGGCCGCGCGGGATATTCCAGTCGGGCCGGCCGTCCCCGTGCTGCTTCTCTGCCCCCCGGGTGACAAGAGGGTTGCCGCGCGAACCGGGGGGATATCGTCGGTAGCCTGCGTGGAAAAAAACGCGGGGGCCGCGGCGATCTCGGCGGCGATCGTGTCGGCGCTGCGGGGGAGGGACAAGGGCGGTACGCCCCCGGACAGGGACCGCTCCCTCAGGGAGAGTGAAGAGCATTTCCGGGGTATATTCGAAAACGGACCCCTGGGAATGGCAGTCGTGTCCCCGGAACTGCGCTTCATGGACGTTAATCCCGCATTCTGCGACATGCTCGGTTTTATGCCGGATGAGATGTCCGCACGCAGCCTCAGGGGCATCACCCACCGCGACCATGCCGCCGTGGACGCGGGTAATATCAGGCGGCTCGCCAGCGGCGAAATTTCCGTCTACCGGGCCGAGACGCGTTTCGTCCGGAAGGACGGCGATACCGTGTGGGGAAACGTCACCCTGTCCGCCATTCGCGACGCCCAGGGGGGATTGCGGCACTACCTTGCGATGGTTGAAGACATCACCCGGAAAAAGGGCGCCGAGGAATCCCTGCGGAAATCGGTGGAGATGTTCAACAAGTCGTTCCGGTCGAGCCCCGCGAGTCTCTGCATAGTGCGCATCGGCGACGCCCGGATCGTGGAGATTAACCGCGCGTTCGAAGCGACGACGGGATACGCGCGCATCGAGCTTATCGGCCGTTCCCTGCTGAAGCTGGGGCTGCCCGACGAATCGGAGAACAGGGGACAGGTATGGCACCGGTTCCTCACGGAGGGCTCGGTCCAGAACCTTGAGCTGCGTTTCCGCGACAAGCGCGGATCGCTCCGCGTGGGGCTCTTCTCGAGCGTTCTCATCGAGATCGGCGCAGAGCCGTGCTTCCTGGTCACGATCCTGGATATCACCGAAAACAAGATGGTTCACCAGCGGCTTACGCAATCACTGGGCGAAAAGGAAGTCCTCATGCGGGAGCTCCAGCATCGTGTAAAGAACAACCTCAACACGATCACGAGCCTGCTCGGCCTCGAGATGGAGCGCCTCACCGACGAACGATCCCGGCAGGTGTTCATCAATTCTCAAATGCGGATTCGCTCCATGGCGGCGATCTACGAGCGGCTGTACGGGAGCGCGGACCCTGAGCACATCGAGCTCGACCTTTATATCGGCGACCTTGGTCACGCCATCTTCCAGGCCCTGGACACGGGCGGGGGAAACCTGGAGCTCGTCATGACGCTCGCCGGGGTGCGCGTGGGCGCGCACCAGGCGGTGCCCCTGGGGCTCATCGTGAACGAGCTGATAACGAACGCGATCAAGTACGCGTACCCCTCCTCCGGCGTGCGCGGTGCGATCAGGATATCGCTGGGAGTGGCCGGGGGAACGGCGGAGCTGGGCGTTTCCGACGACGGCGCCGGTCTGCCGGAGGGCTTCGATCCGGACAATGCCGATACCATGGGAATCAGGCTCGTGAAGATGCTGGCGCGGCAGATTGGCGGTACAATGCTTTTGTCCACGGAGAAGGGGAAGGGCGTTTCGGTCACGGTCAAGTTCCCGCTCTGAAAATGAGCGCCGTGCCTGTTCCTCCGGCGCCTCAGCCCCCTTCCGTCTGCGGAAAGGCCGTATTGGCGTACAGGTATTCCACCTTTTCCTTGTGTTTCAGCTCTTCGCCTGCCATGCGCAGCAGCGTATCGCGTGCTTCGCCCGCCGGTTGTAAGGCAGCCAGCTCGGTATAAAACGTGCAGGAATTCAATTCCCTGTGCGCCGCAACGAGGTAAACCTCGCTGGTAGACAGGTCCTTTTGAATGTCGGGCGCATCGAGATGCTGCGCGATGCCGTAATCGATGCGCTCGTCCATCGCGAGCCCCCTCATGGCGGACGCGCCGTCCCGGTAGGAAACCAGGAATTCCCGGTGCTTTTTTTCCTCGCCGGCAAGAAATCCCAGCGCCTCTTTCGCCGTCAAGTCGACGACCCTTGCGTGCAAGTTCGTGTAAAACGCGTATGCCTCCTCCTCGCGCTGAATCGCGCGGTCGATGAGGCTTCTCAGTGTCACGTTCTCCATGCGGTATCCCCGTGTGTTGTGGTGTAGCCCGCCCAATGACATCGTCATCACGAGCGAAGGTGAAAATGCGCGTCCCGGCCGCGAAGCCGGGACGCGTTGATCCCCATTGAAACCTTAGGCCTTCTTGGGTGACGGCCTCTTGTAAAACATGTCTACCAGGAGTCCTATGGACAGGAGCCCCGCCGCGACGAAAAGCGCTTCGTTGCGCTTCAGTTGCGCAAATACGAGGGGTCCGATAATGCCGGCGGCGCTCCACGCGGTCAGCATGAATCCATACACCTTGCCGATGTATGTCGGGCCGAACGAATCGGCGGCGAACGCCGGCATGGTCGCGAATCCTCCGCCGTAGCAGGCCAGGAGAAAACAGGCGATCGCCACGAACACATAATAGCTGCTGATAACACCGGCGGCGATCAGTGCGTAGAGCACCGCCTGGGTGGCGAACATGGTCGCGAATACCGCCTTGCGGCCGATGTTGTCCGAAAGCTTCGCCCAGAAAAGCCTTCCCAATCCGTTGAAAATGGCCGAGATGGCGACCACGCTGCCGCCGGCGAGCGCCAGCGTCTTCACGAGATCGTTGCCGG
>SCSX01000091.1 GCA_004297825.1 Spirochaetota bacterium | reverse complement strand
CCGAAAACCAGGATCAGTTCCATTAATAATTCCTGGTGCCTGCGGGACGGCGCGGGTGTCATATCAAATACTTCCCCACCGATCAACTCCACGCGGACGGATTCGTCCCATTGGAGGTAATCGGCGTAGGTGAAGGGTTTTTTAATTTTTCGGGCGAGGGGCATGGATTGACGTCTCCAATGAGCGAATCTATCGGGAGACATGTGCCCGGTCAAGAGAAAAATGAAGGGGCCGAAGCGTCATGCCCTTCCGGTGAGCGCACGACCGCGAATTCAGGCTCCGGCTTCAGCAGACCCCGGATTTTAAACCGGCTCCCGGAAAAGTTGTAACCGATCGTTGACGGAAAACGTCCAGATGTTAAAGCCGCACAATTCGGCAATTGAGAAGTGAATATGGGGTGCAATGGGAACCTTGCCTGTTGACTCGAACAGGCAAGTGGACCACCCCCTTGAGCGTATGACACATCAAATCCACGAAGGAGCATGAACATGAACACGCGCCGCGCGCACACACTCGCATATCTTTCTCTCATCCTGGGCAACGCCTCAATGCTGTTCTTCGCGTTCTTCCTGTTCATGGGACCCCTCAACCTGATCCGGCTGAACCTCACGGACGGCGGGGCGCTTGCGTTCGACGCGTGCCTCTCGATGCTGTTCTTTCTTCAGCACAGCGTCATGGTCAGGCGGCCATCGCGGGAGCGCTTCGCCCGCCGCTACCCCGCGGCGTTTTTCGGGGCGGCATACTCGATCGCGTCGGGAATCGTGCTGGTCGCCGTGCTCACGCTCTGGCAGGGGGTTCCCCCGGTCGCGTACGCGGCGGGCGGCGCCTGGTACTGGGCGATACGCGCGCTCTTCGTGCTCGGCCTCGCGCTTTTTTACCGGGCATCCGTCTCGCTCAAATCGTTCGACCCGTTCGGGGCGAAGGCCGTTAAGCGCCACATCCAGAAGAGGGAAACACGGCGCCTGCCGCTTTCGGCGAAGGGCGCGTACGGCTGGGTGCGCCACCCGCTCTACCTGGCCATGCTCCTTATGATCTGGTCGCATCCCGAACCCACCCTCGACCGCGTGCTGCTGAACGCGCTCTGGTCCACGTGGATTGTTGCGGCGACGCTGCTCGAGGAGCGCGACCTGGCGCGGGAGATGGGCGAGGACTACGACCGGTACCGCGCGAAGGTGCCCATGATTGTTCCGTACAGGATCCCGCGGTGAAGCCTCATTCCCGGGAAAATGCGTTAATCCACCGCATATTGTTTCAGCGCGCTCATCCACGTTACGGGGTTCACGACAAGCGCCAGCAGCGTCGCGAAGACCGTCTTATAGATAACGCTTGACCGGAAGCTCATTCCATCCACTCCAAGCACGGACAATGCGCCCACCATCACCGGGGTGAATATCGCCGCGGTGACGACTCCTATGATCATCGACTGGAGGAAAAATCCCCGCGGCATGTATTTCAGCCATGAGCCCCGCAGGAAACGCAATTCCTTCCCGAATTTTTCCACCGTCCCCTTTTTCATTTCCATGTGCGCGAACGGCGCCACGAACAGCACCGTGAGCCAGGAAAGAAGGAATGCCGTCGCCAGGGTGTCCAGAGCGATCCCCGGATTTCCCCACAGGGGTACGACCTCAAGCTCCCAAAACAAAAAGATACCGATACCCGCGTTAAGCGACATGTTGATGAGGGCGCTTATCAGCGCCTGTACGAGCAGAAATTTTTTGAATTCATTCACGGCGCGTCACCCTTCTCCACGGCTTTATTGAAGGGGACGGAGCGCATCGGCCCCCGCCCCCGAAATCATTTTCTACCGAATCTTCCGCCAGTCCCCGCCCTTCAGGTCGAGCCCGAGCGGCCCGCCGGGATTCATGATGCCCGCGGGATCGAAATGCTTCTTCAAGGCCCTGAGCACCGCCATCTGCTCCCTGCCCAGGTGCCCCTCCATCCAGGGCGCAAGCATCCTCCCCACGCCGTGATGGTGGCTCACGCTGCCGCCGCTCGCGCAGATCGCGCTCACGATCTCGTCCTGGAACCTCACGTATTCCTTCACGTCCGCAATCTTCGCGATGAAGATGAAATAGAGGTTCGTGCCCTGAGGGTAGAAGTGGGACGCGTGCGTCATGCAGATCACCTTCGGGCGCCGCTTCACCGCCGCGCGCACCTCGCGGTGCACCCTGTGGAGCACGTCCCACGTGACGCCGGTCTCCAGCGTGTCTATGAGGATGCCGAAGTCCTGCAGATCCTCGCGCAGGTAGGGGTCCTTGAAGCGCCCCGGCTCCCAGAGCTTCACGGGAAGGCCGGAAAGATACATCCCCCCGAATCCGGCGCACACGCGCTTCACATTGCGCTTAACGTTCTTCGTGAAGCTCGCGTCGCCCTCCGACGAGCCCAGCATGAGGCAGCGCTGCATGGGCTTGAATCCGCGCAGCCGCATGAGTCTGTCCAGGAACGTGCCGTCGATCCCGTAGAGCTTAAGGCCTATGTGCGTCTCCTCCTGGTCAGAGATTCTGAACACCGCGGGCTTTCCGAACTCGCCCTGCGCGACCTCGCGGGAGGCGGCCACCGCGGCCTCCCAGGTCGGGAAGATGTAGCCGAAGCGCGTCCTGTTTTCGGGCATGTGCCGGTACACCTTCAGGGTGAGCTCGACCAGCACGCCAAAGGCGCCCTCGCTCCCCTTCATGATGTCGTTCACCTTGGGACCGGTCGCGGTGCCCGGATACTCCAGGGTCCTGAACGAGCCGGCCGGCGTGACGTACTCCTGGCTTATCACCAGGTCGTACGCGTCCCCGTAATAGGTGGAGGACTGCCCTGAGCCCAGGGTCGCGACCCATCCCCCCGCGGACGAGTACTCGAAGGACTGGGGGAAATGCCCGCATGTGTAGCGTCTAACGCTTCCGAACCGCGCGGGGGCGTCGTTGAGCGCCCCCTCCAGCGCGGGCCCCAGGATCCCCGCCTGCACCGTGACCGCCTGGTTCTCCTCGTTGAGCCTCACGATTTTATTCATGTGCGTCGAGAGCACCAGGGTGACGCCCCCCTTCGCGGCACGGAGCCCGAAGTTCACCGACGAGCCCCCGCCGTACACGTATACGGGAATGCGGTGTTTGCCGCAATAGTTTACAAGGTTCCGCACATCCTCCTTGTGGCGCGGATGCACGACGAGGTCGGCCGGCCTGTCGGGCTTTCCCTGCCGGAGCTGCATCGCCTCCTCGACAGTTTTTCCGGACGCGAACCTGAGCCTGTCGTAGTCGCGCGCCGACACGTTTTCCTTCCCCACCACGCGGGCGATCGCCTCGACGTGCGACGCGCGAAGCCCCGGCTTGCGGGATAGCTTCACCTGTTCGTCGCCCTCGAACCGGCGCGCCCTGAAATCCTCGTCCGTGAGCCCGAAAATTTCCTTCATCTCGCGGTAGAGCTTTTCGTTGGGATGCTTGAATCCCAGGGGGTCGCCCCACTTGAATATCGAGCGGTATGACCCCGGCAGCGGCGCCGTCTCGCGCCAGTCGGGCATGAAGCCCTTCCATTTACCTGACATCGTCTCCTCCGTGCTTACTTCTAATTATCGCCATGGAAATAATTTTCGCCGATACATTTTCATCCGGTTCCCTTCGTCATCCGCCACCTGATACCCTTGCCCAATCTTTATCTCCTCAATCGCCTTTACCTCGATCTCCCCATCTCCCTTTCCCTTGTTGGGTTGTGGGTAACAACAAGCCTAATACTCCCGCGGATATCCCGTGATTCCCGCGATCCTCCGGTACAGGGGCTCCAGCCTGGGGTACGTTTTCACGTACACGTCGCCGTACAGGTCGTCGTAGACGCGCCGGTTCGCGGCGATGGGCTCGAAGGTGCGCCCTTTCTTCACCATCGCCGCGACCGCATCCTCGAACGTGGCGAACATCCCGCATCCCACCGCCGCGTCGATCGCGGCCCCCCGCGCGCAGATTTCGGCCGTGGCCAGGCGCGAGACCGGCAGGTTGAAGATGTCCGCGGCGATCTGCACCGCCGCGTCGCTCTGCGAGCCTCCCCCGCCCACCCGTATCTCGGTAAGGGTTATCCCGGTTTTTTTGTGCACCAGCTCGTACAGCCTGCGTAGCTCGTAGCCGATCCCCTCGAGGATCGCGCGGTAGATGTGGGCCCGCGTGTGCACGTCGCCAAAGCCGATTATCGAACCCTTGCCGTAGCGGGAGCTCGTCATGGGCGTCCAGTGCGGCTGGAGCATAAGCCCCATGGAGCCGGCCGGGATCGTGCGGATCACCTCGTCCAGGATCGCCTCGGGGGCGACGCCGCGCTTCTTCGCCTCGAGCGACTCGCGGAATCCGAACTCCTGCTTGAACCAGGTGACCATCCAGAACCCGCGGAAGATGAACATCTCGATGTCCCACGTGCGGGGAACCGCGCCCGGCCACGTGAAATACCTGAGCCCGCGATCCGTGACATACTCCCTGCTGATGACGTCCATGCACGTGGCGGTGCCGTAGCTGATCACCCCGATGTTCGGGACGATGCCCCCGGCGCCCAGGAGCTCGGACTGCTTGTCGCCGGCGCCCACCACGACGGGAAGCCCGGCCGGGAGCCCCGTCTCGCGGGAGGCCGATGCGCTCACCCGGCCCAGGATCGTGTCCGGCGGGTAGAGGTCCACGAGCTGTTCCGGATCCACGCCGAACGTCTCGTAGGCGATGTCCATGGAGTGCCACGCGAGCTTCTTGAAATCGAGGGGCCACATGCCCGTGACCATGCCCACCGAGTCCTTGAACTCGCCGGTGAGCTTTTTCACCATCCAGCCCGATATCTGCATGAACTTGTGCGTCTTCCGGAATATTTCCGGCTCGTTGAGCTTTATCCACAGGAATTTCGAATTCCGGCGGACGTACTTGATGGCCTCGTACAGCCCCGCCGCGCCGAACACCGCCCGCGCCGCGAGCGAGAGCGGCGGCGGGTCGTCGATCGTGCGCTGGTCGAGCCAGATGATCGCGGGGCGCAGCGCCTTCCCCTCGCGGTCCACCGGGACCACGGTCGTCCGCTGCGTGGTGATCCCCAGTCCCGCTATCTGCTTCGGGTTCACCCGGGACTTCTTCATGAGCGCCTTCGTCACCGCGCACAGGCCCGCCCAGTAATCGGCGGTGTGCTGCTCGGCCCAACCGGGACGGAGCGAGAAGTAGGGCTCGTGCGGCGCCTGCGCGACGGCCACCTCCCTGCCCGCGGAATCGAACAGGATCGCGCGCACGCTCTGCGTCCCCGAATCGACGGCGATCACGAATTGCTTTCCGGCCATGGGTACCTCCCTGCGCCCGATGGGGCGTAGTCCCTTATACCTCCGGCGACCACGAGACGTCGCGGGCGCGGTAATAGTCGAAGAATTTGTTCCGATGCTCCAGGGCCTTGTCGATCATTTCCTTTTCATCAAGGTGCCCGGAGCGCAGCAGCATGTCCTCCAGCTTCACGAGCGCCTGTTCGTAGGGCGGGCATCCCCCCAGGAAACCGTCGATCCCCTTGAGCTGCATCTCGTTGCGGATGTCGCGCAACGCGCCCCCCGTGCCAAGCGCGCATTCCCCCAGGAACAGGGTGTGCGCGGGGTCCGTACGCAGTTTGGGCGGCGTCCGGGGGTCCACGCCCACGACCAGGGAGAACCGTTCGGGCACCCGGGAGAGCGAAGCCTCCACCATCGCGGTCATGAGCCAGCACGCCGGGCACGCCCCGCCGATATACAGGTCGATGTTCGGGTAAATCCCGGTCACGAGGCTTTCCAGCGGCTGCGTGAAATTCACCGGCAGGACGAACTTCTTCTTCACGCCGGCGACGCTCTCCCCCGCGACCTCTATAAGGAAGGGATTCGCGCACCCCAGGCCGTCGTGCTGCGCGATGCGCGTGGTCCCCACCACGAGCGGGTTATCGAGCCCCATGCACATCGAGGCGATCGAGTCCACCGCGACCGGGTCGTGCCCGGCCATGATGATCCCCATCTCGACGGGGGTCCCACCCTCGCCCGCGCCCATCCCCTCCATGCCTATGAGCCCGTCCAGTATGACGAGGTCAGGCCGGCGGATCTTGCCTATGTCGACCATGTGCTGGTCCAGGTCGTCGCGGTGTGAGTGATACCGGCTCTTCTCGTCCAGGAGCCCCTGGAGGTTCTTGATCGAAAGGGTCACCATGGTCATCGTGTGCGTCTTGAGCGCGGGCATGTTGATGAAATAGTCCGCCTCGAGCACGACTTTCGGGTAGAGCGCGCTATGAAGCGCCATGCCGCCCTTAATGTCCACGGTCGCCTTCTCCGCGTCCTCGACCCCCAGCACCTCGCCCCCCGCGTCCTCGACCGCCTTCTTCACGCCGAGCATGCGCATCACCTCGACCGTGCCGTACCCGCGCCGCATGCAGATCCCCGAATGCGCGGGATTGACGCGCTTCATGAGCGTGCCCACGCTCACCCCCTCGATCACGGTCACCCTGCCGGCCCCGGCCTCCCGGGCGAGCGACACCGCCGCCGCGATCACGCGCCGGTCCACCGACACCGGCGGCGGGTACGGGGCGAAGAGGTTGGGCTTGATCACGACGTGGCCGCCCTTCTTGAATTTCCCCGCGAGACCCCCCACCAGGTCGAGGGAATCGCGCACCATCGCGTGTATGGCTTCCGCGGTCAGCGGAAGCGCGCGTTTTACTATCGCAACTTTCGGTTTGTCGGCCATCGAACATGCTCCTGTATCAGTTGTTGCGCCGGTCGCCGGCGCACCGCATCGGTTGCGATATCCTATTCCGCTGCGCATCCCCTGTCGTTCGGAATTATAATCCTGACCCTTTAATCTGCAAAGAATAATCTTCCGGGACGACCACCATAAGCGCACGAAAACGCGCACTTTCGCCCTTTTCAGGCTCATTCCAGCGTGACTCCCGGTCCCCGTAAGCTTATTGACATGCCGCCCCGCGCCATGTTCCACTGGCCCGTCGGGCAGTCAATGAACGAGGTGCAACGGGAATGACTGGTTTCCAGGTCACGCTGTCGGTGGTGATCGTCGCGGGCGTCGTGCTCACCGCCTTCATCGCACTCGAGCACATCACCGGACGGCGAAAAGAGCGGCACAGTTGGTTCAGGTTCGCCCGCGGCCTCATCGTGAGTATCCTGATCGCGCAGATGGCGGCGGTGGGGCTCGGCCTGTACCGCGCGCATCCCCGGGTCCTGTTCCTGTTCCTGACGCTCCTGTATCTCATAAGCCCGCTTGAGTACATTCGCAATTACATGTTCCTCCACCCGGGAAGGGCGATCCCCGCGTATCTCAGGCTTCCGCTCCTTCCGGCGGTGCCCCTGTTCTTCCTCGAACTCTGGATTTACACGAAGCCCCTGGACGCGCAGCGCGCGCTCGCAGGCGCGTTTTTCGGGGATCCCCTGAACCACCCGATGATCTGGGTGTTCCTGGGCTGCCTGCTCGTGACGGTCCTGTACATGGTCATGCTGCTCTGGATGCAAATCGCCGCGCTCAGGGAAAACGCTGCCGGGGCCCCGCTGCGTTTCTCGATCGCACTCACCGTCATCACGCTCGTCTCCGTCGCGCTCTCGTGCGTCTATATCGTGGACCGGGACGGGGATTTCATGCTCATGGGCGCGGCGGGAATCTCGCTCACGGTGATCCTGTACTTCCTCTTCAAGAACCGCTTCCCGGATTTCTTCCAGCTGCTCGCCGCCGGGATGAAATCGAACCGCTACCGGAAGGCGCTCGCGAAGGGGCTGGACCACCGGGCGATCCACGAGCGCCTCCTCGATCTGATGCGCGACGAGCGGCTCTATACCGATATGGACCTTAGACTGAACGACGTGGCCGCGCGCCTGCTCATACGGCCGCACCAGCTGTCGCAGATACTGAACGAACAGGGCAAGACCGATTTCAGGAATTACGTGAACAGGTTCCGCATCGACGAGGCGAAGCGCCTGCTCGCCGATACGCCCGATCGCAGCGTCATCTCGATATGCTTCGAAGTCGGGTTCAACTCGAAGACGTCCTTCAACATCACCTTCAGGAAGATGACGGGGCTTTCGCCCCGCGCGTACCGCGAGAAGGCCGCGCGATGAAGCCGGGAATCCGCCGGGGGCTTCCCGCTAATCCGCGAAGCGCATCGGCCCCCCGGCCCTTTCGCGGTTAATTAAAACCTGAGCGCCGTCTTGATCGCCCTGTGCTTCCCCTTGTTCAGATTCACATCGATCATGGATTTGTATTCGTGGATGGGGAAGGTGTGCGTGAGCATGTCGTCCACCCGCACCTTCCGCTTCTGCATCATGTCGAGCGCCATCTCGAAGACGTGCCGCGTGCGGCGCCCGTCGTCATGGTAGCCGTACGCGAACACCCCCTTGATGGTCTGGAGCTTGAGCCAGAGCGGGGTGGGATCGAAGCCGACGTGCTTGCCTATGCCGACAAGGCTCACCGTCCCGCACGCCGCCGCGGCGATAAGCGATGCCTGCAGCGTCGCGGAATGCCCGACCGTATCGTAGACGCGCTCGAAGCCCCCCTGGAGAATCGCCTGTCCCATCATGGGGCTGTAGGAGCGCGCCCCCGCGACCTTTACGGCGACGTCGTGGATGGGCCCGGCGCCGTGATGATCGGCGCCGGACTTCATGGCGTAATCCGCGGCGAAGGGGGACGGCTCGACCACGGCGATCTCGCAGCGGACGCCCAGGCCGCGAATCGCCTTGACGATCATCGCGCCGATCACCCCGCCCCCGATAACGAGGGCTTTCTCCCCGTCGCGCGGCCGGTTGTCGAGCACCGCCTGCAGCGCCACGGCGAGCGGTTCCGTGAGGGCCGCCGATACGGGGCTCACGCCATCGGGAACGCGGAAGAGCTGGCTCTTGTGCGCGACCAGGTACTCGGCGAAGCCGCCGCCCGCGTCCCTGCACAGGCCCATGAACATCCCCGGGGCCATGGCGCCGTGCGCGAAATTCTCGCAATTGCCGGGCCGGCCCTTTTTGCAGGCCGGGCACTCCGGCGTGATTCCGCGCACGGCGCATCCCAGCATGGGCGCGACGGTGACGAGGTCGCCCGCGCGGATCCCCTTCACGTTCTTCCCCGCCTCGACCACCTCGCCGCAGAGCTCGTGTCCCAGGACGCACGGGAACGAGGTGAAGGGCGAGGCCATGAGCGAGTCCTTGATGAGAATCAGGTTGAGATCGCTCCCGCAGAACCCGCAGAGCTTCGTCCTGATCTTCACCCAGTCCGCCGACGGAAGCCCCGGCTCGGGGATGTCCGCGAGCCTGAGCATCGACAGGGGGCCGCGATAGTACATGCGCTTCCCCGCCAGGGGCAGGAGCTTGAGCGCGGCGAGTTTCGGAATCGAGAGATCGAATACGAGCGCTTTCATGGCATTCTCCTCTCACTCCATCTTGAGCGCCTGGTAAAACAGCACCGACGCCGGGCTCATCGCGGTCGGATCGGTCATCACGTTGACGCACGCCGGTTTCCCGGACGCGAGCGCCCTCTTCACGGCCGGGATGATCTCCTCGTCCTTCGTGACAAGCTCCCCGTGCCCGCCCAGTCCCTCCACCATCTTGTCGTAGCGCCTGAATTCAAGCTCCGTGCACTGGAGCCGGTCCTTGCCAATGGAAAGCTCCTGCCCGTGCTTGACCATGCCCCAGGCGCAGTCGTTGTTGATGACGCACACGACCGGGATATTGTGCCGGAGCATGGTGTCGAACTCCATCGCGTTGAATCCGAACGAGCCGTCCCCGTTCAGGAGTATCACGTTCTTGTCGGGGTGCGCCACCTTCGCGGCCATCGCGAAGGGGATGCCCGTGCCCAGGCAGCCCAGGAGGCCCGAGGCGGTACCCACCACGCCCGCCTTCAACTTCGACATGAAATGCACGAGCCCGAAGTACACGGTGTCGCCGCCGTCGGTCACGTAGTATGCGTCGTCGCCCACGGCCTTGTGTATCTGCGCCGCCAGGCGTATCGGGTGAATGGGATCCGACGGCGTTTCCCGCGCCTTGAGCTCGGAGTCGATGAACGCGGCCGATGCCGCGCGCAGGGTCTTAAGCCACGCCCCGTGATCGTTCTTCTTCACGTGCGGAAGAAGCGCGCTCAGCACCGAGCACACGTCGCCCACAAGTCCCACGTCGGCCCGGCGGTTGCGGTCGATCTCGTGCGGGTCCACGTCGATCCTCACGATCTTCGCCCCGGCGGGGATGGCCGCCCCCGACTGCAGGAGCCAGTTGAGTCTCAGGCCCGCGATGACGATCACGTCGGCCTGCGAGAGCGTCACCATCATGCCGATATTGCCCGTGTCCCAGATGGACTGCGGATGCGTGTCGGGAAGCTCGCCCCTCCCGTAATTCATAAGCAGGAAGGGAATGCCCGTCTTCTCGACGAATTTCCCGAGCGATTCCGCGCAACGGCTGAACCCCACCCCGCTCCCGCCCAGAAACAGGGGCTGCTTCGCCCCGTCGATAAGCGCCGCCGCCTCCATGAGCGTAGCGTCGTCGGGGCGGACCGCGTACCTCCGGGCGGGGGACTTGGGCATGGGCGCCTCCTCCTCCGGGATGCTCACGTTGAGTATGTCGGGGGGAAGCTCGAGGAACACCGGCCCGGGCCTTCCCATCGTGGCGTAGCGGAAGGCCATCGCGAGGTATTCGGGTATGCGCTTCGTCTCGTAGCAGGTCGCGGCCCACTTCGTGACGGGCTTGACCATGTCGATCTGGTTCATCTCCTGCAGCGCGCCGCGGAGGTCTTCCTTGAGGGGATGCTTGCCGCATAACACCACGAGCGGCGCGTTGTCCAGGAACGCGTTCGCGATGCCGGTGAGCGCATTGGTGAAGCCCGGCCCCGCCGTCACCAGGCACACCCCCGTCTGTCCCGCGTAGACCGACCAGGCGTGCGCCATCATCGCCGCCGCCTGCTCGTGCCGCACGTCCACCGCGCGGATTTTGTACTCGGTGAAACCGTCCAGTATCGATTCGATGTGCCCGCCCGAGAGGCCGAACACCGTTTCGATCCCCTCGACCTCTTTAATGTATTTCGCGACCAGGTGACCGCCGTTTATCTGCGCCATTGGATCCCTCCTTGAGATTTTCCCTATCGGTTCATAAATTTCCGGGGGCCGATACCGCCCCGTCCCCGGACCGCGCCCGCCGCAGCCGCGTCAGCCCATCACGAGCTTGATGCCGTCGGTAAACCACTGGATGTAGGGCGGCATGCCCTCTACCTTCATCCTGCCCTCCGCGGCCGCCTTGAACGACGCGTCCGGGGCCGTCGAGGTCATGACCCTGAACGCCGTCGACGAGTCCGCCCAGATGAGCGCGGCGTCGAACTTATGGAGCGCCCCGCGCACGGTGGAAAACGCCCCCTTGTCGAAAATGAAAAGGCGCCCCCTCTTTCCGTCCACGGTCTTAATAAGCACCCTCACCTGCATGATGCCGATATAGCTTCGAAACCTCGGGTTCTTTTTCGCGGCACCCTTGAGTTTCAAAGCCAGCACGTAGAGAAGCAGCGACAATTTCATGAATACCTCCTTGAATATTCCTCCCGCACCCAGCGGGCTATGTTCTGTTTCGCTTCCTCCCAGGGAACCCTCGTGCGCCAGCCGAGCTCATTCCTCGTGAGCGTAGTATCGACGTCATAGTCCCTGCCGGTGATATACACAGAAAAGCGCGTGAGCGGCGGGCGTACGTGCAGCGGCGTGCAGACCCTGTCGCAAATCCACGCGAGCGCGATCGCCGCCCCGAAGGGAATGCTCCCTGCGGGCTTCCTGCCGATCAGCGCGCCCAGGTCGGTCATGTACTGTTTCCAGCTCACCGTCCAGTCGTCGCGGAAATGGTAGTATTTTCCCCGCGCGATGTCCTTCGTGCCGGCGAGGATGATGCCGTCCACGAGGTTGTCGATATACACGAGGCTGCTGCTGTACGCCCCCCCGTCCACGAGCGGCAGGAAGCCCTTGAGCTTGTCGAGCACGTCGCGCACCCACACGCTCCCGGGCCCCGTGACGTTGGCGGGCCGCACCACGGTGCACGCGATTTTACCCGCGGCATTGTACTTCATCACCAGTGCTTCCGCGTCCAGCTTCGCGTCGTTGTAGGGTATGCCCGATTTCCGGGGGGCGTCCGTTTCCTTCACGCCCCGCAGATGGCGGTTGCATCCCAGCGCCGCGACCGAGCTCACGTAGACGAACCGCTTCGCCCTTCCCGCGGCCTCTTCGATGAGATTTTTCGTCGCGCCCAGGATGGCGTCGTAGAACTGCTTCCTGGTGCCCCAGTCGGTGACGCGCGCCGCAAGATGGAACACGGTATCGATCCCGTCGCAGAGCCCGCACAGGCTTTCCGGTTTCAGGAGATCGCCGCGGCGCACCTCTACGCCCGCCTTCTCCAGCCATGCGGCGTCCTCGCCGGGCAGGGCAAGCGCCCTGACGGAATGCTTCCTGAGCAGCAATTCCTTCACCAGGTGCGAGCCAATGAATCCCGTCGCTCCCGTAACGAGCATCTTCATACGCGCCTCCGGAGTACCACGTGTATCGGACCTGTGGCGGGGTGCGTGTTCCCCGCCGCGTAAAGAAATCACTCGGTCGATGCGAGAGAAAGCGAATATATCTCCGGCGGGCGCGCGGTAACGTGGGCAGGGGAACATGAGCGGCGCGCGGCGGCTGAAACCGGCCGGGTGCTTTATTTGCATGTACAGGTTACAAGTATCGGAACGATAAAGGACCGATGCGGCAATGATGCGGTACTACAAGGTGTTTTTCAATGCTTTTTTATGCTGAAATGCGACACATAAAACGCCCCACGACCCGGGCAAATCGCCCGTCCCATCCAGGCGATCCAGCCCAACCCATTAATTCCCCTAAATCGGGAATCCCGCGCCCGCACGTACGACCCTGTTGAACCGGTTGTATTGCAACAGCGTCTCTCCATACCCGGTAAAGAACTGGACGAATAATCCCAGCGGCGATTTCGTGGTGTGATCCAGGTAGCGGTATTTTATCCTGCTGAGAACGAATGTCAGCTCGATGCTCCCTTTGTTAATATCCTTGTATTCGCCTTTTCTTCCCGTCGCCGCCAATCCCACGTACATATCGCCCAGGAATGCCACATTGGATTCCGTCTTCAGTGTAAGCTGGCCGTATCCCAGGTAGCCGGTAATATCCGAATTTTCATTGGCGACATGGTATGTCGCCCATACCCGGGGGATGAGAAACAGGTGGTCGTTCACAATCGCGTATTCAAATTCAAAATAGCCGCGGTCCCAGCCGCGTGAATTGTCCCCGTTGCCGTCACCCAGCCCGTTCGATTCATGCTGCCACAGCCCCAATTGGATGTACTGTAGCCCGGTAAAATGGATGCCCAGGATAGTCTTTCCCGCAAGGGCTACCCGGTAGAACCCTTCCGGCGAATAATTCGATTCGACGAAGGGCGAGGACTTCTTTCCATTAAGGAGATCCCACAGCGATTTCTGGGTATACGCAAAATAGAGTCCCGTATCGTCCTTGCGCCCGGTCCAGAGAAACATGCGGTAGGCGATGCTGATCTGGAATTTGGAATACTGGGTATTTATATCGGCGCCTTTGAGCGCCCGTTCGCCCACGCTGCCGAGCAGAAAATAGTTGTCCAGGTAGAGCCCCACCGCGTCCGGAAAACGATTTTCGTCCGCGCATGGGTTCACGATCTTCTCTTTCGCGCCTGTCGCCTCGCCCGCCGCCTCTTCGGCCGCGTACACCGGCGCGGCCGCTCCAAGAATAATGCATATACCCGCCAGAATCGACAGCAACCTGCTCATTTCCGTTTCCTCCTGTCTTTCTATTCTCGCCCGACCGGCAGCCGGTACCGTTACAATCGCGCCCTGAAATACCTATCAGGGGATCGGCTCACTACATGTTGAACAACGGCATGTCGAACGCGGCGAATATGCCTGCGCGAATTCTTACATTCATACATCTTCATTTTAGAGCTGTCGGCTAGGGAGGCAATAAACCTGCCCATGCATGACCATATGACACGGCCGATACGGGAGTTGAACAGGGAGACGCTGCTTTCTTTTTAGTGTGCCGGAATCGAATATCGGCTTGCCCATTATTTATAATTCACATACCATACTATTGTCAACTATTATTTGACAGTTATTTTCGATGCCGGTGGCCAGTCACGTATCTCGTGCGTGGCGCGGGCGGATCGATTAAATGCCCTTTCCCGGGCCCGTCCAAAAACACGCGTATCGGCGGAAAAGGACTTGTTTCTTTTGATTTCCCTCCCCACCCTGCCTACATTAACGCCATAGCAAAACCATTCGAGGCCCGGTTCGTCATGAGAGATCTTTCCGAGGGACACGTATTCAAGCTGCTGGTCGCATTCTCGGTCCCCATGATCCTGGCAAACCTGTTCCAGTCGCTCTACAGCATCATCGACGGTATTTTCGTGGGGCAGATACTCGGGCACGAGGCACTCGCGGCGGTGTCGATCAGCACGCCGCTCATCTTCTTCCTCATGGCGCTCGTTATTGGGCTCGGTATCGCCGCGATCGTGCTCGTGGGGCAGGCCTACGGCGCGAAAAACCACGAGCTCCTGTCGAGCATCCTCGTCAATTCCTTCGTACTGAACGTGGCAATCTCGCTCGCGATTACCGCGTGCATCTTCCTGTGGGGCCGGGAGATCCTGGGGCTCATCAACACCCCCGAAGGCCTCATGGACAACGCCGTAATCTTTCTCACCTGGTTCTCGTCGGGCCTGGTATTTCTCGCGATCAACGGCTGGCTCATGGGGGTCCTGCGCGGCCTGGGCGATTCGCGGACACCGCTCTACCTCACGGTGCTCACGGTCGTGCTCAATATCCTTTTTATTCCCTTCCTGATTCAGGGCGCGGGTCCCATCCCCGCCCTGGGCGTCAAGGGCTCGGCGCTCGCGACGGTGTGCGCGAACGTGATCGCCACGTTCGCGGGATACTACTACCTCGTGCGGAAGAACCGTTTCCTCAACGTGAGCGCGTGGAAGTGGCGGATCGATACCGCGATCATGAAACGGATCGTGTCGATAGGGCTGCCCACGTCGCTGCAGATGCTCATCATTTCTTTCAGCGGGATCGTGCTCATGGGGCTCGTCAACCTTTTCGGCGACGAGGTCATCGCGGCGTACGGGATAGGGCTTCGCGTCGACAATTTCTCCATCCTTCCCGCGATGTCCATAGGAATGGCGGTATCGACCATGGTCGCGCAGAGCATAGGCGCGGGAAAGCACGAGCGCGTGCGCGAGATCACGCGTTCGGCGATCCGGTTCACGCTCGTGATCTCGGCTACCGTCATCGTCTTGTGCACGTTTTTCCCGCGACAGATCGCGCACCTGTTCATCAAGGACGAGGGGGTCGTGCTGCATTCAGTGCTCTACCTGCGCATCATCTGCTGGGCGTACCTGGACCTTTCGCTGTTCTTCATTTTACAGTCCACGGTGCGGGGGGCCGGCTCGGTGATGGTGCCGCTTCTCTTCTCCGCGATATCCATGTCGGTGCGCATAGGGCTCGCCTACGCCCTGGGGCTTTTTACGTCCCTGCACGAGATCGGCATCTGGATCGCGATCTTCGCGTCCACCCTGGTCGCGCTCTGCCAGATTTTCATCTACTACAAGAAGGGCGCCTGGCACACGAAAAGGATTATCGAATTAAGAACTGCGCATCAAGAATAGCATAACCGCGAATACACGCGAATAGACGCGAATGGCTCCGGAACATTGGCGTTCATTCGCGGTTCGCTTTTCTTAAGACGTAGACTGCCGGGCGGGCCCGATTAGTTCGCCTGGCCTTTCATCTGGTTCAGAACGTTCTTGAGATTATCGAGCTCCTCGCCGTATCCCTTCCAGTTCCCGGCGCGCATGTATTCCTCGGCCTTGGAGAAATGGAACGACGCCCGCTCGGCGAGCGCCTTGAGGCCCATGCCAACCGCGCCCCGGTCCGCGTCCGCCGTGAATCCCCCGCCGAAAAAGAGCTTCTCGAGGGCGGAGGGGAGATCGCTCTCCATGACGATTTTATCGGCGAACGCCACGATGACTTTTTTAAGCTCGGGCATCTCGCTCTTCTCGGCCTTCAGGTAGAGCGGCTCTATGAACAGGATGGATTCCTTGATGGGGATCGCGAGCATGTTTCCGCGTATCACGTTCGATCCCTTCTGGCTCCACAGCGTGAGCTGCTTCGAAATTTCCGGGTCCTGGTTTATGCGCGCCTCGACCTGCATGGGGCCGTAGTTGAGCTTGTCCTTGGGAAGCTGGTAGAGCTGGAGCCTGCCGTAATCGGGCATGTCGCACTTCGCGGTCAGGAACGAGGTCATGTTGTTTTTTTTGTACGGCGTAAACGGAAGTATGAGGATGAACTCGCTCCTTTTTTCCTTGGGCAGCGTCGTGACGAGGTAGTAGCTGTGCACGACCTCCTCGTGATCGCCGTAGAGCTGCGTGGGTATCGCCCACGCGTCCTCGTTGTTGTAGAAGACGTTGGGATTGGTCATGTGATATTTCAGGAGCATCTGGCTCTGGATGTTGAAGATCGTTTCCGGGTAGCGGATGTGCGCCTTGAGCCCCTCGGGCACGTCTTTAAGGTCCCGGAAGAGGCCCGGGAATATTTTCGCGTACGCCTTGATGATGGGATCGCCGCCGTCCGCGATATAGCAGGCGATTTTTCCCTCGTAGGCGTCCACGATGATCTTCACCGAGTTGCGGATGTAGTTCAGATATTTCCTGTCGACGTTGATGGGCGTCGAGTACGGGAACTGGTCGGACTGGGTGTACGCGTCGATGATCCAGAAGAGCCTCCCGTCGGATATCGCGAGGTAGGGATCGCCGTCCAGCTCCAGGAACGGGACGAAGGTCTTCGCCATCTCCACGATGTTGCGCTTGAAAAGGATACGGCTCTCGTCGCCGATATTCCCGGATATGAGCAGGTTGATGTCGCCGAACGCGACCGCCGCGACGAGCCTCTTGAAGAACGAATCCAGCTTCATTCCGCCGGAGCCCTTGTAGGTGGTGTACTTGTTCTCGTCGCCCGAGGGATAATCGAACTCGCCGGGCTTTATGGAAGTGTTTACGATCGCGTACGAATTTTTGTGCTCGCCGTAATACACCTCCGGCCTTTCGATCTTGATGCCCGTCTCGGTCTTCGGGGGTATGTCCTTCATGAGAAACATGGGAAGCCCCTCCGCGGATATCCGGTCCACCCTGCTCATGACAACGCCGTAGCCGTGCGTGTAGATGAGGTGCTTGTTCTGCCATGTCTGGCTGTTTCCCCCCAGGCCCTCGATCGAAAGCTCCCTGGCCGAGAGGTTCACCGCGATCTTCTTCCCGTCGATCACGTAGCGGTCGACGTCCACGTCGTTGAAGAAGTAGTACTGCTTGAGCTCCTGGAGCTGCTTGTAGGTCTGCTTGAGCGGCCTCCAGTCCCAGAGCCGCACGCTCTCGAGCGTATCCTTGCTTTCCGTGACGTCCCGGTAGCTCAGCTCGCGCTTGTTCTCGAACGGAATTTCTTCGACCTTGTTGATTCCATACGCGAGCCGCGTGAAGTCGATGTTGTGCTGGATGAACGGCTTTTCCTTGTCAAGCTCGTTGGGCACCACGACGAACCGCTGCTGGAGCGCGGGATAAATCGTTCCCAGGATGAAGTACACCGGGATGAGCGTGAGCATCACGATCACCGGGAGCTTGAAGCTCCTCTTGATCGCGTTATACAGGAGGAAGGCTGCGGCGAGAAACGAGAGCGCCTCCGCGACCCGGTACGCCAGGAGCTTGGAGTTCACCGCCGCGTATCCCGCCCCGTAGAACTTGCCCACCTGGGAGAAGAGCAACTCGTACGCGGCAATCTGGTAGCTCAGGCCGTATAGTATCACGAGCATCGCCAGGAGTATCGACAGGTGCGCCCGGCAGAAGGGGGAGACCTCTATCTCCGCAGGCCGGACGGCGATCCCCCCGTTGATGAAATGAATGACCGCGGAGAACAGGGTGATGATGACCAGGGTGCCCATGAGCCAGCCGTAGAGAAACTGGTAGAAGGGGAGCGAGAACACGTAGAACCCGATGTTCTGCCCGAAGATGGGATCGGCCGGGAACCCGTCGAAGGGCACGCCGTTCACGTACATGAGATACTCCTTCCAGTACGCCGATGCGGTTCCGCCCATGATGAACCCGATCACCGCGACCGCGGCGATAAGCGCGAGCAGGAGGAGCCGCCGGGTCGAACCGATCCGGGGAACCTGTATCCTGTCGAGAAAGTTATCGACAAAGAGCCTCCCCTTACCGCCCAGGACCCGTATGAGATAGAAATTTAGCAAGAACAGGGCGATGAATATGGCGCCAAAGATCCCCTGCACGTTGAACTTGGTCATGAACAGGACCCAGAACACCTGGAGCCCCTCGTTCAGCCGGAACCACTCGTAATCGATGTAGAATTCCGCGACGTACTTCGCGAGAAAGTAGAATGCGATCACGAGCGCGATGATAATCATGGGTCTTTTGTTCATTGCGTGGCCTCTCGGGTCGGAATGGGCATCGGGTTTCTGTCCGGATCGCGACGAATGGCGGATTCGGAAAATATCCTGTCCGCGTCTCTTTCCTGCGAGATACGCTATGCACATTGGCTAAGCCAGTCAATTCATTTATATTTCGATGCCGATTGACTCATAAAGCGCGCGTTCCGGACGCCCCCCTCGTTTTTCCGGTTTCCGCGCGCGCACCGCTTTAACGGCTTGACATGACGCGCGTCTCATCGGCTCAGTACAGCGTACCGGGCGAGCGAATCGATCCGCCGGGAAACCGGGTATATTCTCACCGCAACTACACGCCGCAAAGGAATAGTTATGACCCTCGAAGACTGCACGTTATGTGAAAAGCACGGCTATAGCGGGAACGGTTTCGTTATCTGCAAATATTACAACATGAACGAACAAAGGATCACCGGCACCGGCGTAAACAACGCCGTCAATATCATCTCCTGCCCCAAGGAAGACGATGTCGCGATAGACCGGAAGAACGACTATCCCCCGCGATGGGGCAAGAAGGCTTCGATAATCAAGAAATAGGGGCGTCGATTAGTATCTGCATAAAGTCCCGTCTACCAGTAAGTCCGTTGAGGAACTCTCCCCGCAGGCCCGGGGGCGCGAAGCGTGAGGACGCGGGAGTTACCTTCACCCGCCCCGGTATTTCACCCGTCGGATAAATGAGATTCCATTAAATGGAAATTCCCTGAAATGGGAAGTCTCAGGATGTCGTCACGGAGCATCCTTGTCGAAAAAAACAGTATTTCAAGGTTCTCCACCTCTCCCGTCACTGGATTCAAGCGCGCGATCACATCATCACCCAGCTCTTCGGTCTCTTGCGCCGGGTTAGGGTCGGTCAAATTTATGTATAAAATATCCGATGCCTTATCGTAATAGAATGTCAGTTCTTTTTCCATTCCACATCTCCTCCACCCAGTTTTCTTGTAAGGTAGGCGGTGATTATCCAGTCCCGCGGTTCAGGGAGAGAATCGGTTACAATCACGACTATAGCATACTTACCATCCCGAATACTGTCAAAGTATTTTGTAAATAGCCGCGCATTCACATGGCGCATGCTTTTACGTACGCTGTCCGGGTCCCGTACGGTTTCAGCCAGTGCAAACTCATATTCCGGAAGCAATTCGGGATGTTGCTTCTTTATGTGGTCATACCGTTCATCGGTGAGTACCACTTCTTTGCCCAGGTAGGGAGAGAAATATGCAATCATCCGGATCCCCTGTGATTATATATGGCTTAATTTCTTATGTAGGCATGCCATGATTTATTGTCCGTATATTGATGTTCTATTTCTAATACGATTCGAACTGATATTTATTAACGGAAAAATAAGACTCTTGTGGAGGATGATTTCGAGGGGCGACTTATTGCCGGTTCAATGATCAGAAATACTTATAATAACGCTCATCCGCCAGCTCCAGCATGGCCATATCTCCCCTGCTGTCGCCGTATGAGTGAATGCTGTCGTATTGGTTTAAGTCGTATTGGGCGCGTATCCTTTTAGCCTTTTCCCTTCCATAACAATTACGCGTCGAAAGCCGTCCTGTAAGCCTGCCTTCCGATACCTCGAGCTCCGTCGCCAGCACGTCGACCTCATGCTCTTCGCACCACTTTTGCAGCCAGTTGACGCATGCCCCCGAAACGACAACCACCCGGTCGTTCCGCTCCTTGTGCCACCGGATCCTCTCCAGGGCATTTTGGCGGACCAAGGTAGGGATAATCCTTTCACAATATTCGTCCGCAATTTTCTGGAATTTTTCATAATCCCAGTTCTTAAAGAAAAAAGCGAAGTATATCTGTTTGGTATCATGGCTTGACAACAGGCGCAGCATGAACGCCAGCATAACGGGGCTTAAAAGGATATATCCCGCAATGCTCTTACAACAGCCGCAGGAATACTTTATGAAGTCGGTCGTACTGTCCTTAACGGTTATGGTTCCGTCGAAGTCGAATAGGGCGAGTCCGTTGGACATTGGGGTCTCCGGTAGAGAAAGGCGTAATATATTTTCAACCGCGAGGCAGGTTGTCGGAACGCTGACCTCACCCCGCCGCTGGCACCCCTCTCCCACGGGAGAGGGGCTTTAGGGGGTGCTTGTTGCATGGAACTCAGGCACCATTTGTATCTATGAATCGTGAATTACAAATATATTTCCATTTGATCTCCCCCTCTTCTGTGGGAGAGGGGGCCGGGGGGTGAGGTCACCAGGGGCGCTCCCCCCTCGCAGCACACCTCGCCGCCCTTGACCTCGAGCGCGATGATTCGTTCCATAGGTATAGACGGCGAATAATTGATGTTCGGCATCCTTGCTCTGGAAAACCGGGACGAACGATCCATTGTCCTTTCCCATGCCGAACCATATAATTGCTTTTATATATCCAGAAATTATTTATCAGTCAGTCTTCTCGTCTCCAGTACCCAGGCTTCCGTTTCAGATGCATAATAGCGACAACAAGAAGACGTTCTCCGTCCCTGTTATAGAGAACTGCGTACGGAAATCGGGTAACCATGCATCTTCGTATATTCCCGGTTATCATAGGCCATGTATCGGGGTATTTCTTTATTCGTGTGAAAACGTTTCGAACTTCCGCGGCAAATTCAAACCCAAGACCTGAACGTTCCTTGTTGTAATACCGTACCGCTTCAGCAAATTCCTCGGCCGCCTCCGGACGCACACGGAGGATCATTTCATTTTATCCTTCGCAATTTTGTCGAACAGCTCTTCTTCGGATATTGAGGTATCATCACCGTTCCTATGCAAGACCAGGCGTCGTTCGGCTTCATCGGCCCATGCCTTTTCCACTTCGATATCTGTTTCCGAGTCGAAAGTTTGATAAATTTTATCGATAAGCTCAATCCTTTCTATCGGCGATAACGCCTTGATCTCCTCCAATATCTTATGTGCGATTTGGGTCATGTTCGTCTCCATACGCATCAAGATTTATCTTTTTATCACATGCTAACCGTTTTTCAATGTCGTCCGCGTTTATATATACGCCCAGCCCAACAACTTTTTTAATCGTATCTTTTAATGTTGACTTTCCGGAACCGTTTGGACCCGCAAAAACTCGAAGGCGCTTTTGGGTCATTATTTAATTTTTATCGGTTTTCCAAAATCGATGTTTATTCTACTCTTGATCACCCTTCCCAGCACTTGCTCTTTTTTGTCGGGCGCTATGGCAACAATGCGTCCATCTCGAATTATCGTAACAGTCGCGTTGTTTTTTCGGGCTTGTTTTCGTGCTTTAGTTGAAATATTTTTGATTTTATTCAATACTAATTTCTCTTCATTGGAATATTTGGAGCTAATTACGCCTGTTTTTCCAATCCCGGAAGAGCGCGAAATAGTTTTTTTTGATTCCTTTTTGGTTGATTTAACGGTTTCGGATTTCATTCCTGCACCCAATAATAATATATACTTTTACTGTACATAACAAGTATCAGATAGAATTTATTGTCAATAATTTAAGCAAAGCACGCAGGTTTGCCTGCGGAGATGCTTGTTGCATGAAGCTCAGGTACCATTTGTATATTTGAATCCTGAATTACAAATATATTTCCTCTTGATCTCCCCCTCTCCTGTGGGAGTCCCTAAAGGGAGGCTGCGCACAGGGGGCCGGGGGGTGAGGTTGCGTGCGGCATTCTTCCGCCAGGGCGCTTTTTCTGCCGAGAATGATGCGGTAGTAGTGTTTCATCAAAGGTATTCTTTCCCCAATAGAATTGCCCGTTTCTTTTTCCTGGTAAGAGCGCTCAATGAAACCGGAGCGGAATCAACGGTGATGCGCGTGGTAGCTGACCACGCGCTGCTCATGTTTTCTCCGAAGTACAGGTCTATGAATTTTCCCGAGTCGCCAGAGGAGAAGGATGAACTGGGGGAAGAGCCTCATCTTTATGTATTGTGGCAAAGAAGTTCCCTCGCTCTTATACTTTAGTGTGGTCTGATGTAGTTTTTTAACGGTCCCAGAAACAGCCATTTAATCTTTAAAAATAGCCTGCTCTATTTAAAACACTATTTTACTTTAATAAGTTGTGCTAGTAAAGTTCCAGAGTATTTCATATTTAGTTTATTAATATAATGTTTTACTTTTTCAAATCTGTTCGAATCTATACTGTTAAGGTATGAAAGCCATCCTTTTACTTCGCCAAGTAATTTATAATTATTTTGCTCTGTATTTAAAGTCAAACGGTGCATTTTCGCTCTAAGAATCTTGTATTTTTTTTT